>CALWKP010000001.1 GCA_944381295.1 uncultured Clostridia bacterium
GGTGACCACATCTATAAGATGGACTATTCCAAGATGATTGCTTTCCACAAGGAAAAGAAAGCGGACTGTACGATTGCGGAAATCGAAGTCCCTATGGAAGAAGCCTCCCGTTTTGGGATCCTGAATACTTATGAGGATGGCACAATCTATCAGTTCGATGAAAAGCCAAAAGTGCCGAAGAGCAATAAAGCGTCCATGGGGATTTATGTCTTTACCTGGAGCAAGCTCAAAAAATATCTGGAAGCAGATGAAGCAAATCCGAAATCTTCCAACGACTTCGGGAAAGATGTCCTGCCGGCAATGCTGAATGCAGGCGAACATATGGTAGCCTATCAGTTTGAAGGTTACTGGAAGGATGTTGGAACGATCGATAGTCTGTGGGAATCCAACATGGACCTGCTGAATCCCAATGTGGAACTTGACCTCAGCGAAGAGTCCTGGAAGATTTATTCCCGTAACCCGGTCATGCCGCCGCACTATATCGCTAAAGGTGCCAAGGTCCAGAATTCCCTGGTAGCGGAAGGCTGCAACGTGTATGGCGAAATCGATTTTGCGGTCCTGTTTGCGGGCGTATACATTGCCCCGGGAGCAGTAGTAAAAGATTCGATTATTATGCCTGGCGCCAGGATTGAAGAAGGTGCAGTGGTACAGTATGCAATTGTCTCGGAGAATTCCGTGATCGGAAAAGGTGCCGTCGTTGGAGCAAGGCCGGAAGATGTAGAAAACAAAAAGGAATGGGGCGTCGCTGTTATTGGCGATAATTGCAATATTGCCCCCGGCAAAGTAATCCCGCCGAAAGCGATGATTGATGCCGAAACACTTGCCGAACAGGCGAAAGAGGAGGTGGCGAAGTAATGCGCGGAAATAATGTAGTTGGGATTTTGTTTTCCAATGCTCATGATGATAAACTCAGGGAACTTACGGAACGCCGTGCAATTGCTTCCGTACCATATGGCGGACGTTACCGTCTGATTGATTTCCCGTTGTCCAATATGGTGAATTCCGGCATCAATAAGGTCGGGGTCATCACAAAAAGTAATTACCAATCTTTGATGGATCATCTTGGCTCCGGCAAAGCGTGGGATCTTTCCAGAAAACGTGAAGGCTTGATCATGCTGCCGCCATTCAGCCATGAGAACAGTTCCATTTCCAACAGTCGTATCGAATCTTTGGCAGCGATCAGCCAGTTCCTGAAAAGCTCCAAAGAAGAATATGTTCTGTTGAGCGATTGCGATATTGTGTGCAATATCGACTACAAACAAGTCATCAGCGCACATCTGGAAAACGAAGCGGATATTACGATCGTTTATCGGTTTGGAAAGGTTTCCGAACGCACGACCGATGCATCTGTTTACACCATCGATCCAGATGGAAGGGTATTGGATATGCTGGTCAACCCGAGTATTGAGGGTGAATGTAATTACGGCATGAATATGCTGCTGATCGGCAGGGAACTGCTGATTAAACTGGTAAACGATTGTGTAAGCCGTAACCTGTATGACTTCAAACGTGACCTGCTGCAGCGTCATCTGAAGGATTACAGAGTGTTTGCTTATGAATTTAAGGGCTTTGCACAGCTTGTGAACAGCACAAACGCTTATTTTGAAGCCAATATGGCGTTGATGCAGCCGCAGGTACGCAGTCAGTTGTTCAATCCGGAACGCCCGATCTATACCAAAGTGCGTGATGATATGTCGGCTCGTTATGGGTTAGGCTCTTCCGTTGAAAATTCCCTCATCGCAGATGGCTGTGTGATTGAAGGGGAAGTGGAAAACTGTGTCCTGTTCCGCGGTGTTAAAGTTGGCAAAGGCGCAAAGCTTTCCAACTGCGTTATCATGCAGGATACCGAAATCGGTGCAAACTGCAAGTTGAATTACGTCATTGCGGATAAAGATGTCATTATCAAGGAGGATCGCTCCCTGATGGGCTTCCAGTCTTATCCGGTATTTATCAGCAAAGGAAGTATCGTATGACCGGGAGCGGTTTTGATGAAAACGAAAAGGGGGAAGTATCCATGAAAGTGTTGTTTTGTACCAGTGAAGCGTTACCGTTTGCCGCATCCGGCGGTTTGGGAGATGTCGCTGGTTCTTTACCCCAGGCGCTGCGTACCCGGCTGATCGGTTGCCGTATCGTGATGGCGCTGTACGAGGGAATCCCGCAGGAGCTGCGCCAGGAAATGCGCTTTATTACCAGTTTGTCCGTTCCGGTGGCTTGGAGACGCCAGTATTGCGGGATCTTTGAAGCAAAAGCCGGTGGAGTAATCTACTATCTGATCGATAACCAGTATTACTTCAAACGTGAGGGGCTTTATGGACATTACGACGATGCGGAACGGTTTGCTTTCCTGTCCCGTGCGGCGTTGGAAATGCTTCCCTATATCGACTTTAAGCCGGATATCATTCACTGCAATGACTGGCAGACAGCTATGATCCCGGTTTATTACCGGCTGTTTTATGCGAATAACGACTGGTATTCGGGCATTAAGACCCTGTTTACGATCCATAATATCCAGTATCAGGGGAAATATGGCCTGGAACTGGTCAAGGATGTGTTGGGCATCCCGGAATCGGAGACTTCTCTTTTGGAATACGATAAATGCGTCAATATGATGAAGGGCGCGATCGAATGTGCCAATTGGGTGTCTACGGTCAGTCCGACTTACGCGCAGGAGATTCTGGATCCCTGGTTCTCTCATGGGCTTGACGGGATTTTGAATTCCAGGTCATGGAAGCTTTCCGGTATCCTGAACGGTATCGATACTGTCAACTATGACCCTGAGACGGATAAAAACATCTATGAAAACTTCTCGGCAAGTAATATGGCAGGGAAAGCCGTCAATAAACAAAAGCTTCAGGAACGTCTGAACTTGGAACAAAATCCGGATGTACCGTTGATTGGAATGGTAACCAGGTTGGTATCTCATAAAGGTCTGGACTTGGTAAAAGAAGCCCTTGACCAGCTTATGTGGGAAACAAATGCCCAATTTGTCATTCTGGGCTCCGGTGACTGGGAATATGAGGTATTCTTTAAGGACATGCAGAACAAATATCCGGGCAGGCTGTGTGCATGCTTTGGATTTGTTCCGGAACTTTCCCGGAAGATCTATGCAGGCGCAGATATCTTCCTGATGCCGTCTAAGAGCGAACCTTGCGGATTGTCTCAGATGATTGCATTGCGGTATGGGACGATTCCTGTGGTGCGCGAGACTGGAGGATTAAAGGATTCCATTCAGGACAGCGGCGACGGCTATGGGAATGGTTTTACCTTCAAGAGCTACAACAGCGGGGATATGCTGCATGCGATCCACAGGGCGCTGGATGGATATTCCAACCGGGATGGCTGGAAGATCTTGATGGAACGCGCCATGAACAGCGACAACAGTTGGGGACGTTCGGCAAACGAATATATCCGTTTGTACAGAGATCTGCTGAAATAAGAGCAGCCAAAGAAGTGATGACGGAATACCCGATCACTGTTACCTGTATGGATCCTCCTTAAAGGCAGAAAGAAATGGAAAGATGGCATGGTTTCCGCTGTGCCATCTTTTTTCTTATTAGATAAAATGTAGTGAGACTCTCAATTCGATGGATTCTAATTTGTCCCTCGCCTGTAGAAAATCGGAGAATGTTTTCTGGAACAACTGGTTTTTCGATACAGATTTCGAAGATTATGACAGTGTGGATAGTATTTGAGAGAGGGATGTTTGAAGGATGGGGAGAGCTGGATGATAGAATTTTTGAAAAAACATAAGAAATTGGCAATTCTATGCGGAAGTATTGTTGTTGCGGTTTTGCTGATTGCGTATAT
>CALWKP010000002.1 GCA_944381295.1 uncultured Clostridia bacterium
GCGCACATATCCGGAATGCATGAATTCTTCCAGGCTGCAAAGCAGCTTTCCCGATTCATCGGGATGGATGTCGATCGTGCATTTCCCGCAGCGGAGCCTGTCCCAATCCCAGGGTGCGTTTGCAGTAATCGTCCCGGTGATCGGGTGGATCACCGTTGCAAAAGCAAATTCAAACTCTGTTTCCCACGCATTTTTCCCACGCGGCTTGGTCACACGGTCAAACTCTTCCGTCGTGGTGGCAAAACGAAGGTGGAGGTTGTTTTCCCCCTGGAACAAAATGAGCTTTTCTTCTGCAATGCAAATCCGGATATCCCCGTAGAGGGTACGGAGGATAAGCTCTGCCGGTTTCATGATGATGGCGTAAGGCACCCGCTCCCCTTCGTACATGGGCTGGATATTGAACATCTTTGATTTCTTGGATACATTGGACAGGCCGTGGCAGGTGGCCAGATAGACATAGGCGCGCCCAAAACGCTCGGAGCCGGTGGAAAAGAAGGCGAAATAGCTCCCTCTCCGACCAAAGGGACAGTCTAAAATACTCGCAAAACGGCCGCTTTCGTCAACAAAATCCATGTGTGTTCTCCTTTCCGATCGCAACTGATAAAATATGCCATGTAACCATCTTCGCCGAGATCGGTCCAAGCGGTTACATGGCAATATAGGGGAATTACTACGCTATGTTCCGCACAAGCTCCGGCGTTTATTCAGCTGCCTTCGCCTTTCCCGCCGCTATTCGCTCTTCATTGGCGGTTTCAAGAATGTCGTCTACATAATCAGAGCATTTCTGCAGGGAGGTATCAATATCGCCTCCCATGGCGAGAGCCTCAAACATGCTTATCATTTGCTCGTTGACTTCATCGCCGTGAGTGAAGCCTACGGGGACCCAGTTCCAGGCAGATCTGCCTTCAAAATCAGACATTGCAGCAAGCTCTGCGTTGTCGGCGATCCTGGGATCCTTAACAGCCTCTTTCAGATGGACCGGCGCGCCCACCTCGATTGCGAATTCAATGACGGGGTCGGGCTGGTTCCAATATGCCATCCAGTCATAGCATGCCAAAATTTCTTCCTGAGTTTTCGCATTGTTGGTAACGCTCATATTCATGCAGGCAGCGTAATAGTAAGTACCGGCGCTTGCGCCCGGCGCCAGCCCGAAGCCTACATCAAGGCCGTAATCATCCCTTGCGGTGGAGCCGACCCAAGGCCCGTCAATAGCGGTTCCCACAATGCCGGCGTAGAACAGGTCGGAACTTGCATCTACCGGATTGAGGCCTTCTTTGTAGAATTTTTGCCAGGCGGTAAGAGCTTCTTTGTTGGCATCGGAAACAATTTCATTTTTATAAAGCCCGGTGTCTTCATCCATGGTAATGATTTTTCCGCCGTAGCTGGCCATGACGTCATAAATGGAATACATCAGGGTGTATGCAAAGTTCAGGCCGTAATAGCGGTCGTCAAGCGCGGAAATCTTCTTGGCGTTTTCATAGAGTTCATCCCACGTTTTCGGCGGCACCTCCGGATCCAGTCCGGCCTGGCGGTACAAATCCTTGTTCCAGAACATATAGGTTACGCCGATATAGAACGGCAGGCCGTACAGCCCATCCTCATATTTCAACAGATCGAGGATACCGTCGTTGAAATCCTCCGGTTCCAGGTCGGTGTAATCAAAGACATCGCTGATATCGAGATATAAGCCCTGATCGGCAAAAGCTGCCAGGCTGACACCGCAAAGGGCAAGCTGCGGACCTGTTTCAGAGGCAAGTGCGACCGGAAGCTTCTGATCCAGAACTTGGCCGTCAATGCTGTCCTGGTGGATCGTTACGCCGTACGGGTTTTCTTCGTTGTATTTATCGATCCATCTGGTTAAGATAGCGTTGTCCTCGCCGGTGATGAAATTCCAGAAGTCAATCGTAACACCGCTCAGATCATAGCCGCTCATTTTCTGATGACCGCTTTCCGTCAGATCGCCCGACTCCTCACTGTCTGAGGAACTGCCCGCAGAAGAACCTGCCGCGGACGAGCCCGATCCACTGCTTGACGAGCTGCTGTTCTGGCAGCTGGCAGCGGTTCCGACCATCATGACCACCGCAACGATTAAGGCAAGCGTTCTTTTGAATTTCAATTTCCACACTTTTAACTTCCTCCTTACTCAAAATAGATCGCTCTCAAAGAAGAGATTTGATGCAGCCGGTATTGAGGCAGGAAAAGAGCTGCAAAATAACATTTTCGTTTTAGCTGCCTCGTTTGACAACAGTATAATGGAAGGATACAAATTTGTCAATATTTTTTGGAAATTTTTATGAATATTTTTTTGAGAATTTGTTAATGAGTTTAAATTTAAACAAATTTTGAGGATTTTTAAAAATTTTTTGTTATATTTTCCCTTATTATTGACTTTAAAAAGAAATGATGTTATGATAGAAAATGCTAAATCGAAATAGCTGCTTTAAGGGGCGCGTCTGCGCTGGCGCCCGCTGTGCAGGGCAAATGAGCACCTTCTGCGGCGGGCAGGAAAGGGTTCTTCTGCTGCGTTTGTACCATGCTTTTAAAATTTGTCTGCCGGAACGAAATTTATTGTAATAGGAGTGAAAGAAATGTCAATGGTATTTGAACCGGTGTACTCCCATGAAGAGCTTTGCGAGATCTGCAGAAATACGGATTTTGAGAAGGCGAGAGGCGGAAGCCTGAATATGGCCCGCTATCGGGAGCCGTTCACCAGGGAGCTTGTCGGGAAAGAGCTCCCGTGCGTATTCGACGATGGGAACAGGATTGTCGTCCGTTTTACGGATGTCAATACGCTTTACTGGAGCGAAAACGGCGGGGAATTCCACGAAGAATATTGTGAGCCGTTAAAATCCAGTGCGGGCAACGTGATCGGCGTGCATTTTATCAGGCGCCACACGCTCCCGTTTGAGGGCGCTTTTGTCGTGTTTGATATGGACACGGGTTTTGTCACCTGGGTTACCATTACTCTGGGGACCGATTTCGACGAGAAGCATGCCTGTCCCTATCCTCATTTTGGCGAAATCGAAGGCTTCGGCACCCACGAAGGGATGCGCCATCATTTCTCCACGGATCTGGTAGGGAAATCCATCGATTGGCAGTATAATGAACAGTTTACAATCCGTCATACTTACGCGACTCCTACCCTGACGATCGCCCCGCATTTGCCGGAGAAGGATTCGGATGACGGGGACGAAGGCTTTGTGGGGAGACGTTTTCTGCGCGCTTTCAACGCTACCATCCGCAACAACCTGGTTCTGACAGGTTTTACGGAGCCGGGGAACTGCTGCGCGGTTCTGCTGATTGACCTGAATATCGTCCATGACATCGGCTGTTTCTATGGGATTTCCTATGAAGGGACACTGGACAGTGAAACCATTACCGCTCTTGGGGGACTGGGCAAGCCCGGGCTGAGGGCGGAGGAAGGCTATGCTCCGCCGCTGGTAGGAGCGGAATAAAATCTGGAAAGATAAAAAGACTGCGTTTAAATCTTCTATAAAGGAGCGATTGATGATGCCCGCGAAAAATATTACAGTCCTTACCACAAGCGATATCCGGCGGATGTGTTTCCACGCCGCGGCGGAGGAGTATACGAAAGATCCCGTGGTCAGCGAATTGCGTCCGCGCTTTTCCCAAAAGCTTCGCGGCCGCAGGTTCGATTTTACCTTTGAAAATGGGACGAAAATTTCCTATGACTTTCAGCACGGCAGCCTGGTATGGAGCGAAAACGGGGAGGAATGGAACGAGGAATATGCGGAATGCCTGGAATCCACCCGGCAAGGCGTATTCCTGGTACATCACCTGCGTACCCATAAGCTTCCGTACGAGGCGGCAACCCTGGTTATTGATACGAATGCTTCCCTTGTCACGATGGTTTACGATAAGTTGGGCAAGAAAAGTGCAAACCGGGATGTAGACCGGGTGGTGTGGTTTGGATATTATGGAGATGCTGTCCCGGAAAACCTGCATACTGGAACGGATGAAGTCGTCGGGAAGGTGATCGACTGGAAATTTGCAGAGGATATCGTGATCCATACCCTGTACGCGAACGTGGAATGCTGTGCCTTTATCAGCCCTGCACCGGCATTGGCTCCGGGATGGGAGGATTATTTCCAGACCTTCAACCCGACAAAATACGCAAAAATTGCCAAGGATCTGTATGCGGTTTCCTTTTATGCGCCCTATGCATGCGGTATGGAGGTTACCATGCTGATGGATCTTGAAAAGATGACCGCAGTTGGAGCCGTATTCGGATTTGATTCGGTTGACAAATTCTGCTCTTATACTTTTGGCGCAAAGGGCGCCTATGCGGAATTAGGCTTTGTCGGTCTCTACACGGTCAGGTAACTTGCCTTTCTGCTTTCCTGCCGGAGGAAAAGGTATCTGTATAGTTGATGAATTGGCACGGAAACAGAGGGGATAGAGAATCCACCCTGGTGTCTGAACCGGGGTGGATTCAAGATTTCTTTGGGAGAATGAAGACTGGGTTCGCTTAGCTTGGAAAACCGGCCTGCAAATGGCGGGGCTCCTGTCCCTCCGGAAAACGGGAGAGAGCAGCGTTCCATTGAGGGAATACCTGGAAAGAGACTTGCCTGAGGGAGAAGTGAGGACCTTTGCAGGAAAGGGGCAAAACGCAGGGGTCCCGCCGCTTGGAGGCAGCGGTTTCCGTCAGGGTCAAAACGGTAACTTCGCGGAAGAAAGAGTGGTGATTATGAAACAGAAAAAAGACAGAATTTTTACAAAGATTTTTATTGTCATGATGCTGTCTTCTGCGCTTATAAGCCTGTGCAACTATTTTTTCTATTCCACTATGCCTATTTATGCCGTCCAGATCGGCGGCTCGCCGGTATTGGTCGGGTTTGTCACAGGCGTTTATACGCTGTCGTGCTTTGTCACACGGACATTTGCAGGAAGCTTTTGCGACAAATATGGCCGTTTTGTGTTAATGGTCGTCGGTGCGGTCCTGTGCATCGTTGCTTGTATGGGGTATATTTTTGCGTTCCATATTGTTGTCCTTTTGATTATGCGGATAATCCACGGGATTGGCTTTGGTACGCACACAACGGCTGGAGGCACCGTGGCTGTGGATGTGCTCCCGGAATCGCGGCGCATGCAGGGGATCGGATATTTCAGCCTATACAGCACCATCTCTTCCGCGATTGGGCCCGGGATCGCCTTGGCGATTGTGGATCAGGAGGGACTGGGGTTTAAGGCCCTGTTCCTGTTGGCGGTAGCGGTGATGGTTGTAACGCTGATTCTGGATTTGAGCGTGAGGAAAACTATCAAAGCCAGCAGCGATGCAGTAGTAAAGCAAAATGCGCAAAAGAAGAACACAAACAAATCCTTTTTAGGGTTTGAGGCGCAGGCGGTGGCCCCCTCTGCGATCATGGCGGTGCTGTGTTTTTCCCAGAGCAGCATAATTTCCTTTTTGGCAGTATATGCGTTGGAAAACAACTTGAAAAACATCGGGGCATTTTTTACAATATCGTCTGTGGCAATTTTCTTTTCCAGGTTCTGTGTCGGGAAAATCGGGGACAAATGGGGGATGGGATACGCCTTGATTCCATGTATCATTCTTTCTTCTGCGTCCCTCATCGTTATTGCGCTGTTTCCTATCGGATGGGTGGTCATGTGCTGCGCGATCCCCTATGGGTTGGGCTTTGGCGCTGCGGGGCCGATCATCAACACTATGGTGGTCACCCTGTGCGATGACGCTCACCGGAGCTCCGCAACAAGCATGTATTATGCCTCGCTGGATATTGGGCTCGGGGTTGGGTCCACTGTGCTGGGGATGTTGGCCGCAATGGTGGGCTACAAGCTGATGATCTTGCTGTCGGGCGTGATTGCAGCCTCTTCTGTTTTGATTTATGTGCTGTTTATCGCGCGCGGTCAAAAGAAAGTTGACAAAAAGGATACGGTGATGGATACAAATGCTTCGTGAAACAACAATAAAATGTGGAAAGGTTCGGGGTCTGCCTGCGGCTGACCCCAGGATAACCGTTTTCAAGGGGATCCCCTTTGCGGCCCCGCCGGTAGGAAAACTGAGGTGGCGTTTGCCGCAGCCGGCAGAGCCCTGGAAAGGAACTCTGCATGCGTTTGAGTTTCCGCCGCTGGCTATGCAGGAGAGGCCGGGACTTGACAGGGAAAATCTTTACAGCCGGGAATGGCATGTGGACCCGGACCTTCCCATGAGCGAGGACTGCCTTTATCTGAACGTTTGGACGCCGTCCAAAACGGGGGATGAAAAGTTTCCCGTGATGGTGTGGTATTTTGGCGGTGGACTTAACGGGGGATATCCCGGGGAGATGGAATTTGACGGGGAACGACTGGCGCGCCGCGGGATAGTGGTGGTGACCATAAATTACAGGCTTAATGTATTTGGGTTTCTGGCGCATCCGGAGCTTACAAGGGCTAACCGGAAGGATGGGGGAATCACCAATTTTGGCCTTTACGACCAGCGGTACTCTTTAATCTGGGTGAGGGAAAATATTGCGGCCTTTGGCGGGGACCCGGAGAATATCACGATTTTCGGGCAGTCCGGAGGGGGCAGAAGCGTATTGTTCCAGATGGTTTGCCCGCTTAACGATACCTCGCTGATCAAAAAAGGGATTTCCATGTCGGGGAGCGGGATCACAGTTGGATTCATTAAATATCAAACGCTCAGCGAAGCTGAGCGTTCGGGGGAACAATTTTTCCGGTATCTGGGGGTAAAAAGCCTTGAAGAAGCGCGGGAAATCAGCGCGGAAGAGCTGGAAGAAGCCTCTCTGCGTCAAGAGGAAAACCACTGGGGTGCGGTGGTGGACGGGATTTTTTTACCGGACCAGCCCTCACAGCTGCTTGCGCAGGGGAAGTATCTGCCGGTCCCGCTCATGGCAGGGTTTACATCGGCAGACTTGGGCGACTTTTTTCGGGACGCTGACACGCCGCAGGCGTTTGAAAGCCAGGCGCGTAAATTTCTGGGTCCCAAGGCAGACCGCTTTTTAGAACTCTGCGAGTTTTCCCAGGGGGATTTCCAGCGCACCCGTGCGCTTGCAGCAATCAATCACCAAAGGCTGTGCGTGGAACTGCTGGGGATCAGGAGCGCTGAAAAGAAACTGCCGTTTTATTTTTACTGCTTCGGTCCGGAAATACCGGGATGGGATAATCCGGGGGCATTCCACTCTTCCGACCTGTGGTTTGCGTTTGAAACGCTGGCGAAATGCTGGCGGCCCTTTACCGGAAAACACTATGATCTTGCAAGGCAGATGTGCAATTACTGGGCAAATTTTGCCAGAAGCGGCGATCCTAACGGAAAGGACGCAGATGGGTCTGAGATGCCCCTTTGGACGCCGTATACACGGAGTTCGCCGAGATGGATGAATTTCATGGATACGAGCCGCATGGAAACTGAGGAATCCAGCGAGGCAGTACGGTTCCTGCTGGAGAACATTATTATTTGAGGAAGCTCCCGTTAAAATCCCCGCAGCTTTCGCGAAATACAATGGAAATCGACTGCATCAAGGTAACATGCTGCTTGACATCCCCATTTAAGATATCAAAGATGATTTTCATGCAGTCCTTGCTCATTTCCTCCAGCGGCATGTGGATGCTGGTGAGGGAGGGGATCGAAAACTCATCCTGGGGATTGTCGCCATAGCTGACGATTTCCATATCCCGCGGGATTTCAATGCCATGCTTTTTGAAAACGGGGAGCGCGCCAATCGCCATGCAGCTTTCCAGAACAAAGACAGCGGTGGGAAGATTACTTCCACAGCGTTGGATCAGCTCTTCCGCGGCCATCGCCCCGCCGCGGTAGGAGCCTTCTCCATCCACGACCCGGTTGAAATCAACATGGATCCCATGCTCGAAGCAAGTGCTCAGGAATCCCGAACGCTTTAAAACTGTGGACCGGGAAGACGCGCCATAACTGATCAGCGCAACATCTTTGTGGCCGCGTTTAAAAAACAGTTCCGCAACCTTTGCTCCGCTTTCAAAGTCGTCCACGCAGGCGGAACTGTATTGGTCAGAAGGGCGGTTCAGCAGAACAATGGGAATATCGAAGGTGTTGGCTAAAACAAAGGAGACGTCCGTTTCAGAAAGCCCCATCAAAATGATCCCGCTGTAATATTCGGAGGAAAGGTACTCCGCAGATTTCTCCAGTTCATTGTATTTGTACGGCTGAAGCACGATTTCGGCTTCCCTTCGATCGGTGAGCTGGAACTCCTGCACCCCGTTAAAAAAACGGCCGGTTAAGGTAGAATTGAAATTCACCGGCCAAAATACAGCAATCATTGGCAGATTCCTGTTTTTGTTCACTTTTCTCAGCCGTCTAGCGTAAATGTTTGGCTGGTAATTAATTCCCTGAGCATAATCCATCACCTTTTTTTGCGTGGCCTGGGAAATGCGCATTTTGTCACCGCGGCCGTTTAGTACGATAGATACCGTACCCGCCGAAAGCCCCAAGGCTTGGGCAATCGATTTAATGCTGGAAGTGTTTGTTTTTTCTTTCATAGAATCACCTTTTCAAATGTCTTTTCGATGATGCCCTGCATTAAATGGGAAAGGATGCGCCTTGATTCCAAAAGGGAGGATGTTTTTTGCGGGGTTATCTCTTCTTTTCGCATGGAGGATCTTATGCGTGCCTTGGAACCCCTGTCCGCTGGCTGTGTGTACCGCAAAACAGATCCGTATGGTCCGAGTGGGACGATTTTCGGCCTTTTCCGAAAACGCAGCTTAGAGCAGCCTGCTTGCGCTGTAAAATCATGATCCCTCACCTGCGGACTGCCGGGCTTGCATCGCCCGGCGGGAAAAGCTCCTTAACACGGTGGGGGGAGAGCAGGAACCATTGCAGGGATGGGTGGCAGTTTCTTTTACACAGCTATGACGGCATACCTGTCTGGAGCAGGTGCAGAAATTTCCTGTTTTTGCTTGTATTGTGAGGTTATTATACCATATTTTTCTGGAATAAGCAGTAAGACTGTGAGATCTTGCTGCTTTTCTGGTGGATGATCGAGGTGTGAAAAATGTCAAAGTTAAAAGTCATGAAAAACCTGATGGCGCCAATGCGCGATGGCGTTTTGCTCTCCTGCGACGTATACCGCCCGGAGGGGGATGAAAGATACCCGGCGATCCTGATGAGGACCCCGTACCTCAAAGAAAAATTTGCGGATGAATGGCTGTATTCGGATTACGAAGAGCTGGCATTATCAGGATATAATGTGGTCATTCAGGATGTCAGGGGAGTAGGGGCGTCCGAGGGCGTCTTGCTCTCCTCCGGAGGCAGCGAAGTGGACGACGGGTTCGACACGGTGGAGTGGGTGGCGGCTCAGGACTGGTGCGATGGGAACGTTGGCATGTATGGGCTGTCTTATTTTGGGTTTACGCAGATGGCAGCTGCCTCACAGACCCCTCCCCATTTAAAGGCGATCTGCCCGTTTCAGAATGCTGCCCTTTTCCCGCTCAGCATCTCCAAATCCCTTACCTTGGGCTGTTATCATTTGATGTGGCTTTATGGGCGCGTATTGGATAATCTGGAACGCTATGGGCTGTCTGAAAGCGAAAAAGAACATGTCAGGGAACAGATCTCGTACTATCAAAAGAACTGGGAGGAAGTAATGTTCCGGCTGCCGTTGAGGGAAACCCCCGCCGCTCAAATCGAAGGCGCGCCGCTGCTGAAGGATTATATCGAGCTTGTGGATGGCGTTGAGGACGACAGGTTCTGGGAAAAGGCGCGCCGGCCGGTTCCGCTCTGGAAAATAGAAGTGCCGATGTTTTTCCTGACAGGATGGTTTGACGCTGCAAAAGACGGCACTTTCGACAACTATCATGAGGTCATGACAAATGGTACCGCCACAGCAAAAGAAAAGAGCCGCTTGATTGTAGGGCCCTGGCAGCATGGCGGGATGCTCGCCGCCAAGATTGACGGGATGGATTTCGGCGAGGAAAACAGCGGCAGGAATTACGGGATCCAGAAGATGACGAGGGAATGGTTCGATCATTGGCTGAAGGGGAAGGAGCTTGCGGAGTATGCGCCGGTGTCGGTCTTTGTGCTTGGGGTCAACAAATGGCGGGAAGAAAAGGAATGGCCTCTTGCCAGGACACAGTATACAGATTTTTACATCCACAGCGGAGAAACTAAAAACACAGGGATCCTGAACAAGGATGTTCCGGGGGAAGAGCCTGCCCAAAACTATATTTATGACCCAGAAGATCCACTGCCCTCCAATTTTCAGGATAAAGACGGGCATACCGTATTTGCGGATCCCAAAGTCCTGGAGGCCAGGGAAGACGTGCTGGTATATCTCTCCGACCCGCTGTCAGCAGCGATGGAAGTCACAGGCTGCGTAAAATTTGTATTGTATGCAAAAACCAGTGCAGTCGATACCGATTTTTTCTGCCGCATTTCAGACACGGATCCCAACGGACGCTCCTTCCCGCTCCTTCACGGGATCGTCAGGGCGAAATTCAGAAACGGCCGAACCCCGGAGCCGGTCGTCCCCGGGGAAGTATATACATATGAAATAGAACTCGGCTGTATCAGCAATGTCTTCCGGCAGGGGCATCGGATCCGGCTGGAAATTTCTTCTTCCAGTTACCCGGAAAACGATCGGAATCTGAACACAGGGGAGAGGGTCGGCCACGGGAGGGTTTCTGTGAAGGCACAGCAAACCATTTTCCACGATTCCCAGTATCCGTCCCGGTTAATCCTTCCGGTGATCCCGGAATAACAGGATTTCTCCCGGTCAGCTTATGCAGCAATCCGAAAAGCAGGGCAAAAAGCTTTTCGGATTGCTGCATAATTATTTGATGCGAAGAATTCCGCCGGCTTTTCCGGTGGAGGTATTTTCCGTAAAATGTTTGATTTCAGACGCCGGGTAAACGGAAGGTCCGGTTGCTTTGCGGGTAAAACAAGAGGGCGGGATTGTATCAGAAAGCCCTGCGGAGACAGCCACAGACAGACGGGCTGTCTCCGCAGCAGACGGATTATCCTTTTAACCCCGTAGTGGCAATGCTTTCGACAAAATATTTTTGGCCGAACATGAACATCAGGAAAATCGGCAGCATGGAGATCACAGACCCCGCCATAGCGGGCCCGTAATTTGTGGTGTTCAGCCCGACAAATGAGACTAGTCCGATTGTCAGGGTGCGCATGTTGTCGCTGGTGGTAATGAGCAGCGGCCACATCAGGTCGTTCCAGCAGGCATTCAGTTGAAAAATTGTGAGCGTCACCAGGATCGGGACACAGAGCGGAAGCATGATCCGGAAGAAAATCCCAAATTCGTTCATACCGTCCACGCGGGCGGCTTCCTCCAGGTCCTTTGGCAGAGTGACGAAGAAGCCCCGCAGCATAAACACGCCGAATGCGCCGGCTAACCCGGGAACGATCAGCCCTGCATAGGTGTTCAGCCATCCCAGAAAATTGATGACCAGGTAGGATGGCACCAGGATGACCTGAAAGGGGATCATCATAGTGGCGAGGCAAAGGGTAAAGAAAAAGTTCCGGCCCTTGAACCGGATGCGTGCAAAGGCGTATCCGGCCATCGAGCAGAAAAGGATATTCCCTACGGTACGGCTGAAGGCATAGATCAGGGAGTTGATGATGTACTTCATAACGTTCAGCCTTTCGAACAGTTCAAAATAATGCGAAATGGTCCAGGAGGGGGGAAGGAACGTGGGATCCTTGCCCAGAAAATCCTTTGTTTCCCGGAATGAGGAAAAGACCACCCATAGGATAGGGATCAGGATCAATACAGCGAAAAAAAGACAAATGATGATCCTGACAAATTCCGCAAGATAGGAAGAAAAACTTTTG
>CALWKP010000003.1 GCA_944381295.1 uncultured Clostridia bacterium
GAACCCATTATTTCATGAATGATAGGAGGTTTTCCTAATGGAGGTACTTAAAGTATCATCAAAATCTTCTCCCAACTCTGTTGCCGGTGCAGTTGCCGGAGTCATCCGTGAAAGCGGCGCAGTGGAAGTCCAGGCGGTCGGAGCAGGTGCGGCTAACCAAGCAATTAAGGCTATCGCAATCGCCAGAGGCTATTTGGCACCTTCGGGAGTTGATTTGATCTGTGTGCCCGCTTTTGTCAGCGTTTCGATAGACGGGGAGGAACGTACCGCTATCAAACTGATCGTGGAGCCCAGATAAGCATTTCATAAAAAGCCACAGATTTCTGTGGCTTTCTTTGTGCCTGCCAAAGTTTTTTCCTTCGTGTTGGGCAATTCTTCTGATTGAATAACCTGCAACAGTATGATATAATAATAGCGATTATCATGATGCGTTTTCGGTATCAGTGAACATCCCTCAGGCTGGAAGACGCAACCAAAAGGAAGTGTTTCTTGTGATTAACGGAATTGACCTGAAAAAGGCTTTTATTTCCGGCGCAAACAATATCATCAAATACAAGGCCGCGATCGATGAGCTGAATATTTTCCCAGTCCCGGACGGTGATACTGGAACAAATATGTCCATGACGATGTCGGCGGCTTCGGCCGAACTGGAACGCCATGGCGAGGCTATGTCAGCCGGGGATGTTGCCAAAACGGCAGCTTCCGCGCTTCTCCGCGGAGCCAGAGGGAATTCCGGAGTAATCCTGTCGTTGTTGTTCCGAGGTTTTTCCAAAGGCATTGAAGGGATGGAGTCTGTTAACGGGACAGATCTGGCAAATGCGTTGGGAATTGGGGTGGAAGCTGCTTATAAAGCGGTGATGAAGCCCACAGAAGGCACGATTTTGACGGTGTCAAGGATGGCTTGCGAGGCAGGGAAAGCTGCATCGGGCATCAATGATGATGTGGCATATGTTTGGTCGGCGATCTGCAAGGGCGCGGCAGAAGCATTGGAAGAAACTCCGGAATTGCTGCCGGTACTCAAAAAGGCAGGCGTAGTGGATGCCGGCGGAAAAGGGTTGTGTGTGATTTTTGACGGGATGATGTCCGTGTTCAAGGATGGTGTCATTATCGCCAAAGAGGAACCTGTTGCAGCAGGAAGCCATGAGGAAGATGATTTCTTCCGGAATGCGGCGGCGGAATTCGATCAGGATATCCGGTTTACCTATTGCACGGAGTTTATTGTAGGACGCGACCCGGAAATAACGACAGATCCGATGGAACTGCGCGCGTTCCTGGAAGAGATCGGGGACTGTGTGGTAGTCGTCGATGACGAAGAAATCATCAAGACCCATGTCCATACGGAAAATCCGGGGACTGCCCTGCAAAAGGCGCTGGAATTTGGTCAGCTCCTGACGGTAAAGATAGAAAACATGAAGGAACAGCACCGTCGTGCAGCGGAAGCGAACGAACAGGCGAAAGCAAAAGCTGAAGCGGAAAAATCTGCGGCGCTGGAGCCTGCTGAGCCGGAAGAAGAGATCGGGTTTGTGGCCGTTTCGGTTGGGGAAGGACTTCATACGTTGTTTACAGATTTGGGCTGTACGCATATCGTCAGCGGCGGCCAGACCATGAACCCCAGTACAGCGGATATCCTTTCGGCAGTACTGGCGACCCCGGCAAAGACCGTGATCGTTCTGCCGAATAATAAGAATATCATCATGGCAGCAGAACAAGTGATCCCGCTGGTGACAGACCGGCAGGTGATCGTGCTGCACAGCCGTACGATCCCGCAGGGACTTTCGGCGATGTTGGCCTATGATCCGGACCTTTCGCTGGAAGACGGCCTGGATGCCATGAAAGAAGCGATGAAGAATGTAGCGACTGGCCAGGTGACTTTTGCTGCTCGTGATTCGGAATTTGGTGGGCACAAGATCAAAGAAGGGGAAATCCTGGGTCTGGAAAATGGAAAGCTGACCTATATTGAAAAGGACCCCTGCCAGACAGCAGTAAAGTTGACGCGTTCGATGATTCAGCGCGGGACATCATTTGTGACCTTGATTTATGGCGAGGATATCACAGAAGCGCAGGCGGAAGATGTCTATAACCGTATTAAGGCAAAGATTGGTGACGATGTGGAAATCACATTGGTCAACGGCGGTCAGCCTGTTTACTACTTTATCATTTCGGTAGAATAATCCCTTTTGAGGTTTTTCCATGGCGTCATTATTTGAGAAAGATATTATGACGATCAAGGGCGTCGGCGCAAAGCGTGCGGAGCTTTTTCGAAAGCTCGGCGTGCCTAGCGCCGGCGCTTTGCTGCGCTTTTATCCGCGTGCTTATGAGGATTGGAGCAAGATCGTGCCGATTGCGGCGGCGCCTCTGGGGGAAATTTGTACGATCCGGGCTATGGTACTGCGAAAGCCTTCTGAACAACGTATCCGTAGTGGGATGACGGTGTATAAAGTAACAGCGACAGATGGAGTGTCGGATGTAACGGTAACATTTTTTAATAACCGGTTTATCCCGAATCTTTTTCAAGAGGGGAAAGACTATTTGTTCCGAGGAAAGCTGACAGGGGGATTGCTGCGCAGGGAAATGAGCGTACCGGAATTCCTGCCAGCGGAAGCTGGAATCCCGGTACGCCCGGTTTATCGCCTGACGGAAGGGCTGCCGAATAAGATGGTCATCAATGCGGTGACAGCGGCACTTGCCCTTCTTCCGGAACAGATACGTGACCCGATTCCGGAAGAACTTCGGGAACGTTATGGGTTGTGCGGATTGCGCGAAGCCCTGGAACAAATCCACTTTCCGGATTCGGTAGAGAGCATGCAGGAAGCCAAACGCCGGCTGGTGTTTGAAGAACTGCTTGTCCTGCAATTGGGGCTGTTCCGGTTGAAGCAGCGGACTAGAGAGGGAAGCAAAGCGGTATTGCAGAAGGACTATTCCGAAGAATTTTTCCGGCTGCTGCCGTTTTCTCCAACAAAAGCCCAGGTGCGCGCGGTACGGGAAGCGATGAGCGATATGCAGGGCGGAACACCGATGAGCCGGTTGGTACAGGGCGATGTAGGGTCCGGCAAAACGGTGGTTGCAGCCGCTTTGTGCTATTCGGCGGTGAAAAATGGATTCCAGGCAGCATTGATGGCGCCTACGGAGATTTTGGCGGCACAGCATGTGCAATCGCTGCAAAAACTGCTCACACCAGCCGGAATCCGGATAGCGCTGCTGACAGGGTCGGTTCCGGCAGCACAGAAAAGAATGGTTGTAGAAGGACTGAAAACAGGGGAGATTTCGTTTGTTGTGGGGACGCACGCGCTGTTGAACGAAGGGGTAGAGTTCCTTCGCTTAGGGCTGGTCGTGACGGATGAACAACATCGCTTTGGCGTGGCACAGCGTTCTGCATTGGCAGAAAAAGGCGACCATCCTCATATGTTGGTCATGTCGGCGACGCCGATTCCCCGGACATTGGCGCTGATGATTTATGGGGATTTGGATATTTCTGTGTTGGATGAACTTCCGCCGGGAAGGCAGCCGATTGATACTTATGTGATCGATTCAGAAAAGCGCCCGCGTGCGTTTGGATTTTTACAGAAGCATATCCGCGCGGGACGTCAGTGTTATATCATTTGCCCGCTGATTGAAGAAGGACAAGGGGATATGGCGTCAGTAGAGACTTATGCTGCGGAATTGCGTGAAAAGTGGTTTCCTCATGCAAGGATAGGCCTTCTGCACGGAAAAATGAAGGCACGGGAAAAAGATGCCGTCATGGAGAGCTTTGCGTCTGGAAAAATTGATATCCTGGTATCGACTACAGTAGTAGAAGTTGGAGTGGATGTACCGAATGCTACGATCATGCTGATTGAAAATGCCGAGCGGTATGGATTATCACAGTTACATCAGCTCCGTGGACGGGTCGGGCGCGGAAAAGAAAAATCCACCTGTATTCTGGTCTCGGATGCGCAAAATGAGGAAGCAATTTCGAGATTGGACGTCATGCGGCGTACCACAGACGGGTTCCGGATTGCGGACGAAGATTTAAAGCTTCGCGGTCCTGGGGATTTTTTTGGAGCGAAACAACACGGACTTCCATCTTTGAAAATTGCGGATATGTGGGCAGATGTGGAAGTTCTCCGGCAGGCGCAGGAATCTGCACGTGAAATGATTGCAGAAGATGCGCTTTTGGAAAATCACCGAGCGTTGTTGGCGGAAGTCCGGCAGTTGTTCGGCAGAATGGGCGAAGACGCCATGAATTAGAGAAGCAGTGGAGATGGATGGAGCAAGAGGGCTGCGGGCAGATTTTGCCCGCAGCCCTCTTGCTGAAAAGAGACTTCCGAGGAACCCAATTTCTTCTGTATCAAGGGAAAATGGGCCCACCAGGTCTATCTTTAATGTTCTTTACAGGACCAATCGGAAACTTCCAACTTCAATACCAGGACTTGCTCCAGACATTTTTTGTCAAAATCCCAGGAGCCTTTTTCCGAGTAATGTGCCATCAGTTTTTGAAGGCCATGGATTCTTTCCAGAGGATCTTCCAAAACGGAAATTTTTCCTGTCCCCATCACACATTGATAGCGATAAGAAAATTGATATGCCTGGCTACCCTCAATGAGTTCATGGTTAGTATCCATTTCAAAAGAAACAGTGGGACATTGTTGTATCAAGCTGATTTTTCTTCCTTCCTTGGCACTATGAAAATATAAAATCAGCTGACCATCTTTTTCCTCATAACCAAAATTCAAGGGGACAATGTAAGGGATTCCTTCATCGATCATCCCGATTCGGCAGCAGTCGCACCTCTTTACAATATCCAGTATTTTGGAAAATTCTGTGGTCTCCCGGTCTTTCCGTCGCATCATGATTCCCTCTTCATTTAAAATGATATTTTCTAAAATTTAAAAAGAAATTCCTAATGGTCTGGTGGGGGTACTTTTAAAATAGGGACTACCGTCGGGGAATGGTAGAAACATTCCTCTTGTTGGAGCAAAGAGGAACATTCCGCCGGAGCATTTTTCGATCGCCTTGCCAGAGGACAATGGCCAGTACTTAGCATCTCTTAGCCTTGTAAAATGGTGACGCAGGCATGTCCGGAAGAATTCCGGGAGACCTCGATTTTTGCCGCAATGTGACGTTTCATTTCTCTGACATGCGAGATGATGCCCACACAACGTCCCATTTTCTGCA
>CALWKP010000004.1 GCA_944381295.1 uncultured Clostridia bacterium
CCATGTTTGCACCTCACTACCTCAGAATCTTGGATACTATCCGGTACTATCGTGTACTATTTCAGACTCTTATAGTTTGGCAGAGGCATTCTTCCCTGACAAGTCGCTGGTTGATTTGACGCTTACCTTTGTCGAGGGCATAAGGAACGGCGGCCTTGATTTGTTCAAAGCCGCCGCTGGTCGTATGGGCGTGTCAAAGGGCTGCTGAACGACGGCTTTTTTCTTTTGCCGTCGTCCGGCAGAATGCGATATTGTGTATTCGGTTAAGCTAATTCTACTTGTCCAGCCTTACAAACAGGTGAATTTTAGCTTGCGATTTTGTAAGATAACAGGAGTCCCTGCCAAAAAGCAGAGCCTCTCGCTATAAATAAAATTATTGCGCGCTGATGTTTTCCACAATGGACATAGCTTGAATTCGTTTTGCTGGTCCACGCACAGACAGGGCCGTCGTGCCCAAAATCACTGCGATGATCAGGCAAAGCTCCGGCCAGGGAATGCCCCATGCGTCACCAAAAGTACGGGTGATCAGGCTGGTATAGAGGAACCAGTGAAACGCCAATCCCAAAAAGCAGCCCAATATCACACCGGTGGCAGCATACGTTACCGCTTCGGAAGCGATCATGCGGGTCAGCTGGCCGTTGCTCATGCCAATGGCGCGCATAGCTCCGTATTGGCGGGTGCGAGCAGATACCCCCATGCTGATCGTGTTCATGATATGAAACACGGTGATTGCCACGATAATCGACAAAAAGCCGTAGACCAGCACCGAAAAAGCGTAGTAAAGCCCACGCTGCTGCTGCGCTCTGGTCAGCGTGTCAGTAAAGGTTACACCATCTGTAAACAAGGCCTCTACTGCCGCTACATCTTCTTCCCCCGCGCCGAAGCGGAACTGTACATCCAGGATTGTGTAGCCGCTTTCACCGGTCAGCTGTGTAAAGGTTTCTTCAGAGCAAATCAGTGTCTCGGTGCCTTCCTCGCGTGCAAGGGGATCATCGGTCAATATGCCGCCGATCGTGACTGTCTGTGACACCCCGTTGATTTCCAGAGTAACCGTATCGCCAACCTGTGCCTGTGTCCCGGTATTTGCCACAAACAGCACCTGCCCCGGCGTATTGGCGACCTCATCCACGGAACCGGATGCCAACCTGTCCTGGGCCCAGCGGAATTGATTTTCCTCATAAGAAATCAGATTGCTGTTGTGGGATGCTCCACCGATCTTTGCCGGTACATCATAAGCAAACATCCGTCCAAAGACACGGCTGACAGAAGAAACCTCCGATACGGCGTCCCGCTGCTCGAATGGGATGGAGCAGGTGTTGGATTCACTGACGATGGAAAGCTCAGAAGCCCATTCCTTCGGCATGAAAGCATTTTTCATGAAGGGAACCAGTGTGCAGAAGCCAAGAAACAATGTCAGGCAGATTGCAAAGGCACAGGTCATTAGGAGATAGCTGCTGCGTTTTGCTTTTGCATGATGGATACCGAGGGCCACATCCACTTTCCAGCGGCGGGTGTTTGCGGCGTGCCGAAAGGTCGTATTCTGACGGGCGCTGCCAGTGACGGCTTCCAACGGAGACACTTTGGCCGCAAATTTTGCGGGAGAACGTGCAGCCAGCAAAACCGTCACGATTCCCAACACGATACTGACGGCAATGCTCAGCCAGCTGATACCCCAAACTGGCATATAGCCAAACCAGACGGAACTCAGCCGCCGCATTACAGCGCACAGCCCCCATACCACAACGATGCTCAACCCGATTCCAATCGGAATCGAAGTAACGCACCAGTGGAGTGCTTCCCGCCTAACAAAACGCAAAACCTGACGGCGCGTAGCCCCAAGACAACGCATCAGGCCAAAAAACTCGGTACGTTGGCTGACATTGCTGTTTAGACTGCTGGAAATCATCAGGATGCAGGTCATCATAACAACCAGGGAAAGAGCAAAGGCAATCGAATAAATCTGTGACACATTGGAACCTGGCAGCTGCCCCAGCATACTAAGCAGATTATCGTTTTGCTGGACTTGCTCGGCAGTAAGGCCATTCTGTGTGAGAATACGCCACAGCACTTTCTTCCCGATGGGAAGCAAAGACGAGAATGAGCGTGGCAAAAGAAGCTGTTGGAACAGTGTATACGACCCACTTGGGCGGATGAAGAAATCTGTCCAGAATCATCTTTGCTTTCTTCATTCCATTATTCTCCGCTGATTTCTTTGGCTAGTTCCATGATTTCGAAAGCGTACTTCTGTTTTCCTTTCGCCAGCATTTTCTTGTAGACAGGATAGTTGATGCCCATGCCCGTCAAGCCGACGAGTCCGATGATGACGCCGAGCACAAACGAAACCGAACTGCCGCTTCCGATCACATTCATGGACAGGCACATACCGACCCCGGCGATCAGAGCACTGATAATGCCAATAGAGTAGGTAAATACCGTTGCCGGCAGTTTTGCTCTGGCATCCAGCTTCCGCAGTGCGATGACCTTGGAATCATCCTTCGGGGCGTATTCGTTTGCAAGGTGTTCGGCGTAAATTTTATCTGTGTTCATAGTTTGTACCTCCTTGATTTGATGGTTTTATCTTATCAGAATCAGGAGAATAGGAGAACAACACAGAGGGGACTTTGTGTGGAGTTAAAAGCTGCTAGAGAAAAATTTCCTGCTGTATTATATCACAATCAAAGAGAAATCCCCCTTAACAAATTGTTTTCCAAAAGATCTTTTAATAATTTCATGCATTTTACCTTGTACTACAAGTTGGCACGTCTATAAGTTAAATCTCTGGTATCTATATGACATTTGCAAAACAAGAAAAAAGCAAGATTTCAGAAACAAGATTCCAAATAATTTTGTAATATAATAAAATAATAAGAAACCACAACGAGGTGAGATTTATGAAAAACAGTCCTATCGCCCATCAACGCGTCCTCGACTGTGCATATATCGACATAGATACCTTGTATCAAAATTTTCAGATTCCGCAGCAAGGCTATCATGAGAAATAGGCAGAGGAAAGCCGTATCAAATACGGAAAGAATGTCCTGTCGGGCAGAGCGTCAGATACTACGCTCTATCGTTTGCGAAGGGCCTTTATCAATCCGTTTACGATTATTCTATTTGTGTTGGCTGGTGTTTCCTTTTTAACCGATGTTGTGCTGGCATCCAACTTCAGCCGAAATATAACTACTGCTGTCATTATTTTATGTATGTTGCTGTTCAGCGGCATTGTGCGGTTCATCCAGGAGATGCGCGCCAAACGGATTGCCGATCATCTGACCCAGATGGTCTCCTCTACCGTCCTCGTACTCCGGAATAATCAATGGCGGAGGCTTCCCTCCGAAGAGCTTGTAGTCGGAGACAAGGTGCGCCTGTTTCCTGGAGAGCGTGTTCAGGCGGATATTCGATTGACATGGGCAAGGGATTTGTTTGTTTCTCAATCGGTTATTACGGGTGAAAGCGCAATCCTTGAGAAAAATGCCGATACGCTTGTTTGCGGACAGGCCCGATCCTATTCTGATTACCACAATATCGCGTTTATGGGTTCATCGATCACCGGCGGTACGGGAGAAGGTATCGTGCTTGCAGTCGGAACCGATACAGTCTATGGTGGTTTTTCTGCAGCGGAATCTCATCTGAAAAACGGATTTGACCGGGGTGCAAATTCCATTGCATGGGTCCTGATCCGGTTTATGGCGGTTTTAATTCCTATTGTATTCGTTGCCTGTGGACTGACCAAAGACGATTGGCTTGCCGCCTTTTTATTTGCGCTTTCTGTTGCGGTTGGCCTAACGCCCGAAATGCTTCCCATGGTAATCAACGCCTGTCTCGCGAAAGGCAGCGCGGCTATGGGCAAAAAGCAAACGGTGGTCAAAAACATCAATGCCATGCAGGGATTTGGAAGCATGGATGTTCTTTGCGTTGACAAAACCGGGACTCTGACGGGAGACAAGATTACGCTGGAATACTACATGGATGTTTTGGGAAACGAATGTCAACACGCCTTGGATCTCGCCTACTTGAACAGCCTCTACCATACAGGTGTGAAGAATCATCTGGATGATGCGATCCTGAGATGCCAGGAGATACCGGGACGGAGGAGGCATTATGAGGAATTGGCGCGGCTGCATCCAAAGCTGGACGAGCTTCCTTTTGATCATGAGCGGAGGTTTGCCAGCATCCTGGTTCGGCATAACGAAAAGAATCTGCTGATTATCAAAGGCAGTGTTGACGAAGTCTACCAAAAATGCAGCGATGTTGAACACAAGGGAAAACGCCGCAAAATTGATGTTCATGGATATGCCAGCGTCCACGCCATTGTGGATGAAATGCTGGAAGACGGCATGAAGGTCCTTGCCGTCGCTTATAAACTACTGGGTCGGGAAACTATATCGCCGGAAGATGAAAACGGTCTGACACTGTTGGGATATTTAGCGTTTTTTGACGCTCCGAAGCAAAGCGCCGCCGATGCCCTTGCAAAGCTGCAGAAATTGGAGGTAGATGTGCGAGTACTGACCGGAGACAATCAGGATACGGCGCTTTCCATCTGTCGCAGATTGGGAATCAATACGGCGCACACCCTGACCGGGGCAGAGCTGGAGCATCTGACCGACAAAGACATTTCGGTAAAACTGGAGCATACAACAGTATTTTCCGAGCTGTCGCCGAAACAGAAGGTGCAGGTGGTGCAGACACTCCGGGCCAACGGACACACCGTAGGCTTTTTGGGCGACGGGATGAACGATCTGCCTGCTATTGTGGAATCCGATGTGGGAATATCCGTGGATACCGCGGCAGAGACCGTTAAGGAAGCGGCAGATGTCGTCCTGCTGAAAAAAGATCTGAATGTGCTGGAAGAAGGAATCAAAGAAGGGCGCAAAGCCTTTGCCAATGTTTCAAAATACATCAAGATTACTGCATCTTCCAACTTCGGAAACATTTTCTCCATCGTCATTGCCAGTGTTTTTTTGCCCTTTTTCCCTAGGGCGATAAATCCCGGCCTCTCTTATACTATGTTTATCCGTAATTCCTGAAAAATAATTTCTTCTCCCTGCGCTTTCAGCGTGTTCATCAACCTCACTCA
>CALWKP010000005.1 GCA_944381295.1 uncultured Clostridia bacterium
GATGTACTTCATAGTCGGAAAAAGCTGTGACAGTACACTTTTACATCATTTGGTACAGAGACAGAAAATTGCATAATTAACGGAATCAATGGGCAGTTCCTTAATGGGATTGCCCATTTTCGAAATGAAACAGATATCATATTGTGGGTACAATGAGAGGTGGAAAATCTACACTTTCTCAGGTTAGAAAAAGAAATTGAAAAAATTGTTGTTTCTAAACTTAAGAAAGGACAGATGTAATGATGGATAATCTTATGCAAAATAAGGAAGCCTTACATAAACAATATAAGGACAGTAGCGCATTAGAAATAAGACGTCTCTTTCATAAAAAGTACAGCACTAACAAAACAGATTACGATAGTTGGATTATTGAAAATATTCCTTTTTGTAAAGGACAACATGTTTTAGATATTGGTTGCGGAAATGGAAGATTATGGGATAAAGGGAAAAAGTGGTTAGAAGATTTGGAGGAACTCGTTTTAGCCGACAACTCGGAAGGAATGGTTACAGAAATAAGCAGTCGGTTTCAAAGCTACGCATCTATTAAAGGTGTTATTGCAGATATTTGTAGCCTCCCTTTTCCTACTCAAAAATTTGATATTGTTATTGCTAACTCAATGCTATATCATGTTGAGAAATTGGAAAATGCGCTATCAGAAGTTTTTAGAGTCCTCAAACCAGATGGTACATTTATTGCTACCACATTCAGCAAATATGGCCTAAATTCCTATATTAATGATTCCATGATGAAAATGGGATTGTTGCCTCCTTCCCAAAAAAGTTCCGTGGATTTCACTTTAGAGGATGGAGGGAAATATTTAAGAGATGTTTTTGGTGATGTCGAGTTAAGAAGGTATGATGATTTCCTTGAAGTGAGCAAAGCAGAAGATTTGGCAGATTACATTTTTTCAATGACATCCATGAGAAGTATCCCTCTCTCTGCTCGAGAAGAGATAATCCGCTATTTTGAGAATAAAAAGAATGACGAAGGGATCATAAGGATTCCCAAAATCTATGGAATGTTTCTTTGCAGAAAAATGTATAAAATATCAAGAAAGTACGGTCCAAAGTTTGCGTCAGAGATTTTTTGACTGGTATGGCGGCAATCGTTGCAGATATGGATGGAGAAAATAAATATACTGATAGGAAGATAGAAGCGCTAAGTGAAATTGGGTTGATTTCTTACGAAATATAGGCGGCGAAAGCGGAAGAAAAATAGGTGTCCTTACTCACTCGGCGCATAAAACCATCGGTGCAATGGCAGGGATCTTGTTTTCCAGAAATGTTTTTGCCTTTTGGATTTTCACACATCGATGTTCTGGTTGAAAAATCAGATCGATAACCTTTTTCTGCAAGCTGAAAGGTTATTTTTACGCTTTAGAAGAAGTTGCAACGGAACCGTCTGGGTTATGAGAAATAGAGAAAACAAATATCGAAAACAGTAAGTGATAGGGAGAAATCATGCTGGACAATAAAGGGTTTGATTTGTGGGCTGATGGTTACGATAAAGCGGTAGGTGTATCGGACGGAGAAAACAGATATCCATTTGCGGGGTATAAAAGAATTCTGGCAAAGATCTTTCAAAGGATCATGATGCGATCCGAGCCAAGTGTACTGGATATTGGATTTGGAACAGGCGTACTGACGGCGAAGCTGTATGAAAGAGGCTGCAAGATTTATGGTCAGGACTTTTCGCCTCGGATGATTGAATTGGCTTCGGCGAAAATGCCGCGGGCTCATTTGTATGAGGGGGATTTTTCCAAAGGATTGGTGGAACCGTTACTGCATAGGGACTATGATTTTATTGTAGCAACATACGCGCTGCATCACCTAACTGACCTCGAAAAGAACAATTTTATTCATCTTCTTCTCAACCATTTGCATACCGATGGACAGATTTTCATCGGAGATATCGTGTTCGAAACACGAAATCAGCTCCGTGATTTTCGAGAAAAGGTCGGCGAAGATTGGGATGAAGAGGAAATCTATTTTGTAATTGACGAAATGAAACGTGAATTTCCAAACCTTCGTTTTGAACGATTTTCTTGCTGTGCGGGGATCCTGTCACTTTCTCGTTGATCCAGATGGAAATCCCATGGGAGGTTATTCCAGGAAAAGCGAAAAGTGATGTTCTCACAGATAGATATCTTGGTATTGTTCTATGATTTCATGACAGAAAGATGAAACTTTGGAGATAAAGGAAAAATCGTTTCAAAACAATTCTAAAAAATAAAGGGGCTGCCGGTAAGACAGATTTGCCTTTCTGATAAAAATTTGTTGAGAATACTCATAACGGTTTCGCGTTCTAAACGGAAAAAGGTTGTTATAAATAGGGAAAAAATAATAGCATTTGACAAATTCTGGAAGAGAGAAAGCTGATGAAAACAAAGGAGGAGACAGGATAAAACAACCCCAATAGGAAAATCTCTTGATAGCTTTTGAACACGAGATTTGCAGGAGGTTTTTCAAATCTTGATTTGGTGCAAAATGGTTTGCTGAATAGCTTGCCGGAAAATATTAGAAAAATCCCGGAACCTTTGCCAGCGGGTTACGCTCGAAAAGATTCCGGGATTTTATAAGTTTTTTAGGGGAAAGGGTTCCTGCGTTTGTTTCACAGCATCCTTTTAGTGGCCTGCTTATTTGTCGGATTTTTTATATCCACATTTCGGGCAAACACCATTTTCATTCAGAGCAATGCCGCACAGTGGGCAGCGATCGATCTGATTGTTGGGATGATACTCCTCAGATGCCGCATTTACTCCGCTGGTGAAGGTGATCTTTGCGATGTTCAACTTGTCCTTCAGAAGATCATAAACAATTTTAATCATACCTTCTACAGTCAGGGTTTCCTTTGTCACTACCAGACGGCATTCCGGATAGGCGGTAGCGAGCTCTGTCTGGAATGCGGGGCCCTTCATTTTGTTTTGAGGAGTCCCGTTGCGGATTCCTTGTTTTTCATAAACATCAAGAATTGCAGGCAGAAGAGGATCATCTTCCCGCAAAATGAGTGCGTGGTCAAAATTTTTCATAACGTTCCAAGCGGTTTTCTGGATTTCATTGCAGGGGAATACCATATTGACGCCGGGTTCAATGGTGTCTTCCACTTCAATCGTCAATACCCCGGTGTGGCCATGGAGATACTGAGCTTCTCCCTTAAAACCATAAAATCTGTGAGCGTATTGCAGTTCCAATGTTGTGATGCTTTTCATATTGATATCCTCCTATAATTTATATTTACGGGATTTTGTGCCCGTATGCACACATAGAATAGGCTCAAATGGATGAAGATTCTTTTCTGCAATCCGGACAAAGTCCTCGAAAGACAAGATCATGGCCGGTAAATTCAAAGCCATGGGTATCTCTGATTTTTTTTTCCAGATCGGCAATGTAATCCATATTGACGTCAAACACCTTCCCGCATTTGGTACATCGCACATGGTAATGATCATGACACCTGTGATCGAATCGATCAGCACTTCCGGGAACTTCAATTTTTCGGATCTCTCCGCTTTCAGCGAGCTGATGCAAATTGCGGTACACGGTGCCTTTGCTGATCGTTGGGTGTTCCTGTGCCACCATTTGATAAACTTCATCGGCGGTAGCGTGACATTTCAGCTTATTAACGGCTTCTAAAACCAAAGATCGTTGAATGGTGTTTCTCTTAATCATCATAATACGGATTCCTTAATAGCAATGTTTACTAATTAGAAGTATATCACGATTATAGGCGTTTGTCAATCAGGTTTCCACAAAATTTTTAGGAAAGATTCTGTTCGTTTCTCCAAAAGACTTAATCGAAAAAATTTTATGGAATAGTCTCAGGAATATTTAATGGATAACGGAATGGCTATGAAAAAATAAAGGCTTGCTTATGGCGCGAATTTCGCCGATAAGCAAGCCTTTATGGAAATACAGCAAGTTAGAAACAAAAACACTCAATCGTATAGTGCGATCATATAGGGGGCGTCCGGGTCATATTCGGTGCAAAATCCAAATTCCTTTACAAATCCTTTGGGACGGCAGTTTTTCCCTATCGTACCAGTGGCATCATCGCCGATATCTTCCCGATACTGCTGTGCCATACGCGATAACCTTTCGACAATTTCCGGATGAGCTTCTGCGATATCGGTAGTTTCACCAATATCGGAATCCAGATCAACCAACATCCCCGTTTTGAGGTGAAGCTTATAGTTCCCGGACCGGATTGCCTCCAAATCGTTTTTAGCATAATAACAAAAAGCCTCATAGGAGGTCTTGGACTGTTCGTCTGTCAAAATCCCCATCAGGGAGTGGCCATCCCGAATGACTCCATCGGCAACAGAAACCCCTGCGATTTCTGCAAATGTTTCAAAAAAGTCCATGTTTGTCGCAATTTCGTGCGTCACCCTTCCGGGACGGATGACTTTTGGCCATTTCATGAGGCAGTTCACTCGCTGTCCGCCTTCCCAAGTGCTGCCTTTATTCCCACGGAGAGGCTTGTTGGAGGAACGTAAGTCTCCTCCGTTATCCGAGGTGAAAATCAACAATGTGTTTTCGGTCAACCCTAATTTTTCCAGAGTGTCTACTAATACAGCCACGCTCCAATCCAAAGCGGCAAGCGATGCGGAAAAAACATCATTATTTTCTTGCTGTAAAAAGCGGATAGGGGCATAGAGCGGGTGATGGATGTACGTATGGGCGAAATACAGGAAAAATGGGTGGGATGCATTTTCAGAGACAAATTTGACCGCTTCACAGGTGTACCGTTCGATCAGAGAAGCCAGGTCCGGCTGTTCCTGAATCACCTGTCGGTCCTCCATGAGAGGAAGGGGACAGATCGTATATTCCATCTGTCGGAAAATCCCCTGCGGGGTTTGAAGGCCCATATCGTTGCTGTAAGGGATTCCAAAATAGCTGTCAAAACCGAAATTTAAGGGGGAATATTCCGGCTGATCGCCAACATGCCATTTTCCGATGATTTTTGTGTGATATCCGGCATCTTTTAACACGGAAGCAATCGTTTTTTCCTGTGGATGTAACCCCTCCGGCTGGCCGGGCATCAGTACAACAAACTGATCTTTTGGAGCCTCGGGTGATTTAGGGTCATAAACGTTGAATAACTGGAAATCCAGACGTTTTGGATAACAACCGGTCAGCAAGCCTGCGCGCGATGGGGTACATACAGGGGAGCAGGCATAAAAATCGGTAAACAGTAATCCGTCGTTGGCTAATTGGTCGATATGAGGAGTTGCATTCCGCGGGGAACCATAACATCCAATATCTCCATAACCCAAGTCGTCAACATTGATTAAAATAATATTTGGTTGCTTTCTCATGATGTTCTCCCTTTCCTGGCCGGCACCCTGAAAAAATCCTTCCTGATTAAGGGGCCAGCCATTTTACAGATTCTCTTTCACGGATAAAAGGGTCCAGGACGATATGCATGATCTCTTTCGGAGGGGAATCTTTTGTCCGCAGACGGAAAATAAGCTGATTGACCAGGGTGTTAGCGATGGCTTCGAGATTGTGGGCAATAGCGGTAACGCCAAGCATGCTGACCCATTTGGTATCGTCGTAAACAATGAGGCTAATGTCCTGAGGGATGGATAAATTCAGGGAACGGATCGCATTCCAGGCATATTCTGAGGTGCAGGCGATGGCAAAAACAGCGGTAGGGCGGAATTGCTGGATCGCGGTAACGACCTGGCGTGAATTCTGGCAATCCGCCATGATGCAAACTTCCGTTTCCGGGACCCCATACTCATTTAGGACCTTGGTAAAACCAGAAAGACGTTCGGGACCGCCCAGATAAAGGATACGACGATGTCCGCGATTGATGAGGTAGCGCGTACCGTTTGCCGTACCGCCGACGTCATCCATAACAACGCTGTCGATTTCTGGATAAGGCGCATTGAAAAGCTGTGAGATTTGGATTTTTGAGGAAAGGCGTAAAATATATTCGCTGTTGGCGCGGTCTTCCGGAAAGATAATCATACCGTCCACCTGAGAAGCAGACATCAGTTCCAGGCAATCCAACTCGGTGTTGACATCGTTCTGGACAAAGCTGACCAAAAGGCGATAACCGCAGTGTTTCAAAGCGATTTCGATATATTTGAGGACTTCGATGTAAAAGATGTTATCAATGGAAGGAATAATGATTCCGATGGTTTTCGATTCATGCTTTTTCAAACTTCTGGCGATCAAATTAGGCTTATAGTTAATTTCGGTTGCATAATCGAGAATACGTTTGCGCGTGGTGGAGCTGATACGGGAATCCGGGTCAAAAGCGCGGGAGACGGTGGAATAAGACACCTGGCAATGTTTCGCAATATCTTTTAATGTACTCATAGCCTAAAATTCCGGTCAAAACACGGAATTTTTCACCTACCTTCCCATGGATAAAGGGTATAGTATAAACATATCACATTTGCGGGAAAAGTACAATGTCCAAAAGCAAATTTTTCAAACGTTTGTAATTTGAGCGTGAAAACACAAAGGAATCATAAGAATTCCTCGTTAATTTTACTAGCAAAATAAAATAAAAAGAAAATAATATAGAAAAATATGCTAGGTATCTCTTGACAATTCCATTTTTAGTTGCTATTATTAAGACAAATTAGTGCAAACGATTGAACAAATTTCGTAGAAAGGGGTTTCACTTTTGAGCTGCGACTTGATTCATTTTTCAGCCGGTGTTAAGGAGTTCCGGGAAAGTGTTTTGCGGGACCCGGACCGTCCAGGATACCATTTTGCTGTACCGGAAGCCTTGGGCCAGCCCGGGGATCCGAACGGCGCGTTTTATGCCGATGGAAAATATCACCTGATGTATCTCTATCTTCACCCAACAAAAGGGTATTGTTGGGCGCATCTCACCAGTCTGGATTTGTTCCACTGGCGGTTCCATCAAGATGCGATCACTGCCGGGAAAATTGCGAAAGGATGTTACAGCGGCGGTGGTTTTGTGGATGACGACGGCAAAGCATATCTCACTTTCTGGGATTTTGTCGCGACAGAGGAAGACTGCGGCGGATTGCGGATTGCCGTAAGCGATCCTCCGTATGAGGAATGGGAGATTCTTCCGGATTATATCGTTCCCTGCAAATCGTTCGGCGGAGTGGGGGAGGTACAGCTTCCGGATGGGAAAGTGATCCCGGTAGCGGCGGCTGACCCGAGCAATATTTGGAAGAAAGACGGCTGGTACTATGTGCAGGCGGGAAACCTTTTGGTCCTGAATCATTTTGGCAGAGGGGAAGATTCCCCAAAGGATCAGAAAGGTGACTGGACAGATCTTTATCGCTCGCGGGATTTGAAACACTGGGAATATGTCCACCGCTTTTACCAGAGGGACGTCTCCAACCGTTGGACAGAAGAAAGTGAAGACGACATGTGTCCGAGTTTTCTGCCGCTATCCACGTCCCGGGACGGCGGGCCGTTCAGCGGCAAATATTTACAGCTTTTTATTTCTCATAACAAAGGATGCCAATATTACATAGGGACCTATGACAAGGAAAAGGATCTCTTTTTCCCGGAAAGCCATGGGCGGATGTCCTGGGTGGACAGCGCTTACTTTGCCCCGGAAGCCTTGGTGGACCCGTCCGGACGCCAGATCATGTGGGCATGGCTGCGCGATGACCCGGAGGATGTGCGTCAGCGTGGATGGAGCGGTGTTTTCGGATTGCCGAGAGTCCTTTGGCTGGACCCGCAGGACCAGGTGCTCTGTATGGCGCCAGCCCAGGAAGTGGAACGGTTACGGTATCAGGAGACCGACCTTTCGCTTTCCGAATTGACAGATCAGGCGGTCCCGGTAGAGGGGATCGACCGGTTATCTTGCGAGATCGACTTGGAGGCCGATATTTCTAAGGCTGTCCGTTTTGGGGTACGGGTACGGGGTTCGTCCGACGGCAGCGAATTTACGGAAGTTTATTACGATGCATCGTCTCAGGAACTGGTGTTGGATACCAGACATGGGACTTGTAAAGGATGGCCAGCCCGTGAAGCGGCGCCGTTTTCCCCGGGCAGCGATCATCTGCTCCATCTCTCTGTTTTTATCGACAAATCGGTGATAGAAGTTTACGCAAATAACCGTCAGGCGCTTTGCCGCCGGGTTTACCCGGAAAAGAAAGGAGATGAGATCCAGATATTCGCAGAAGGAAGCGTAAAACTATCCGAATCACGTGCATGGAGCTTAGAACCATCCAATCCATACTGAACAGATCATTTGATTATAGGAGGTTTCGTTATGAAAAAACATATCAGGAAAATATCCTTATTATTATGCCTGGCAATATTATCGGTATTGTTTTCTGCGTGTTCCGGAAACACAGGAAGTTCTTCCGGCAGTACATCGTCTGAAACATCCTCCGCAGGAGGTACCGCTTCGGAAGAATCTTCCGGGAGCGAAAATGAAAAACCATTTGCCGGGCAAAACCTGGTCCTGTTTTCCTTTGCGGGCTGGTTGGATGAATCTTTGCAGGATACCGTTTCCGCCAAGCTGGAGGAAGATACCGGGATGACCGTAGAATATATCATCGTCCCGTGGACCGAGCGGTTCAGCAAGATGACGGTCATGGTAGCCAGCGGCGAACAGGTAGACGTAACAGGAAAATCGACGCCTGCCGATATGGCTGTGCTGTGCGATGCGGGGGCATTGCTTCCGATCAACGATTACATCAATAACAGCGAAGTCTTTTCCGAAGAAAATTGGATGGGATGGGAATACATGGATATGATGACCTACTCGCAGGACGGGCTGTGGTACGGCGTTCCGTGCAATCCGCCCCAAGGATATATCTGGACGATTAACCAGGCGTGGCTGGACGAATTGGGTCTCACAGCCCCAACCACCCTTGACGAACTGATGGAAGTGCTGCGTGCGTTTAAAGAAGCGGACCTTGGCAACGGCGCCACGATCCCGATCGCGCACCAGTTCCCGAACAGCGACCATATTGCGACGTTCCTTGGCATGTGGGGGTTGGAAGGCCCTTACCTGATGGAAGACGAAAATGGGGACATCTATCATCCGTGGCTGACCGAAGAAGGGCTGGAAGGCTTGAAATGGATGCAGGATATCTATGCAGAAGGGTTGCTGGACCCGGAATTTGCAAATGAAGATGGCACAACGATTTACGACAAAGTCAAGAGCGGCTTGGTAGGGATTTTCCTGGATTGGCCGGGTTCGAATAAAGGGTATAACGAAGCAGCCGAGGAAAGCGGAGCAAAATGCAATTTTGTCCCGATGCAGATCCCTGCGGCAAAAGAAGGCGTTACTCCTGTCAACTGCGGCAACACGATCATTATGAACAACATCGTTTCCACCACAGCAAATGCGGATGCGGCATGGGCGTTTATTGAATGGCTCAATACCAGCGACGGGATTATGGATTGGACCTGGACCGAAGGCGTGAACTATAAGAAAGATGCCAACGGAGAAATTGAGACGATCGTAACACAGCTGCATTCTTCGGGATACACCACGCAAAACTGCCTGGTCAAAGATTTCTATGACAACGAGAACATCTTCCCGGCAACAACGGAGACGCTGGAAGGCTATGATATCTTCTTTGAATCCTGGGCGTTCCCGAAAGTCCTGGCCGGTGCAGGCGATGCAGAAGAGATCGCTCTGCCTCTTGCAACCCAGGTTATTTGCAATCAGATGACGATCGAGGATTTTGAGCAGCAGCTGCGTTCTGAATTGACTGCGAAAAACCTGATTACCAAATAACTTTGCCATACCTTACCTATTTCACAAACAAGAGAGGTATGTGCTAGATGGGAAAGGTCGCCGAGCCTGTTTTGCACTGCTTTGCAAAAAAAGGCTCGGCGGTTTGCATCTTTTGGAGTAACCAGTCAGGAGTGATGTTATTGAAATCGGCGAAAAATTGGATGCTGAAAGAAATACGCAAAAATACAGCGATCTACTTGATGCTTTTACCGGCAATATTCTATTTGCTTATCTTCTGTTATTATCCCATCGTTGACGGTATTGAAATGTCATTCCGCGATGTTGTGATCAATTCCAGCGAAAAGAACTATATTGGATGGGAAAATTATCAGACCATTTTTCAGGATAAATATTTTTGGAGCGCTTTGCGCAATACATTTATTTTTGCCTTCTGGAACTGTTTTTTAGGCGTGGCACTTTCCGGGTTATGCGCTGTCATGCTCAATGAGATCCGGCGGCCATTTACCAGGAGGTTCATCCAAACTTCCATCTACCTGCCGAACCTGCTCTCCTGGGTAGTTGTGGGAAGTTCCTTCATGTTCATGCTGTCGCCGACGGTTGGTCCGGTCAACCAGATTTTGCAGATGTGCGGCCAGGAATCGTTCTATTTTTTTGGCGATATCCCAAGCTCCCGGTTCCTGCTGATCTTTATCAACCAGTGGAAAATCACCGGTTACGGCGTCATCATCTATATGGCGGCGATCATCGGGATTTCTTCCGAACAGTATGAAGCGGCAATCATCGATGGGGTGAATCGGTTCCAGCAGATCGTGTATATTACGATCCCCAACATTTCCAATACGATCAAGGTAATGCTCATGCTGAACATTATGGGAATGTTCCAGCTGTTCGACCCTATTTATATCCTCTCAAACCGGATTACGCAAAATAATACCGACGTCATCATGACTTATGTGTACCGCACAAGCCTGGCGAAAATTGATCTTGGCCCAGGGGCAGCAGCTTCTGTGTTTATCAGTATCATCGCACTGATTTTCACGCTTGTGGCAAAGAAGATGACCAAGTTTGGATTTGAAGAATAGGGAGGAGGATTGCTATGATACGGAAACAGAAAAAATATACGCTCATCAAAAAGACTTGGGGCGGATTTGTGTTGGATTTTGTCATCCGCCTGTTCTTTTTCCTCTATATCTTCAGCATTTTTTGGATGTTCTGGCAGTTGGTCGTCACGTCGATCTCCCCGGAACTGGAAAACAATTCGGTACAGATCCGGTTTTGGCCAAATGAAGTGACTCTCGGCGCTTATGCAGAAATCTGGACCCGTTCGGGGTTGAACGTTGCCTTTTTCAATAACGTCTACATCACGGTTGTCGGGACGGCAGCGCATGTGTTTATTTGTACCCTTGCGGGCTATGCGCTCTCGAAACCAAGGTTCCCGCTCAAGCAGTTTTTCCTCAACCTCATCATTTTTTCCATGCTGGTGCCGAGCCAGATGATTATGGTGCCGACCTTTATCCTGTACCGGAACCTCAGCTTAATCAATAACCTGAACGCACTGGTAGTCAGCGGAATGGTCTCCGGGTTTTCCATCATCGTCATGCGCAACTATTTTCTGGGGATTCCCGCTTCGTTGTGGGAATCTGCAAAAATTGACGGCGCCACCGAAATGAAAATCTTCTTTAAAATTTATATCCCGGTGTCAATCCCTGGCTTTGCAACGATCATTATGCTGCAAATGGTTGGAAAGTGGAATACCTTTTTTGAAGCAGTGCTGTTTATCAATTCCCCGGAGAAACAACCGCTCCAGACAAAATTGAATATGATCATCAACAGCATTACTACCATGGCGCAAAGCGGCCAGAGCAGCTACGTCAACTTATTCGGTCAGAATGTAAAATCCGCAGCCATTATCATCGCCATGATCCCGCTGTTGGTCGCCTATCCCTTTATGCAGAAATATTTGGTAAAAGGCATCCTGGTAGGAGCGGTGAAAGGATAAAAGGAGGGGGGAACCTTGACCGGACGGGAACGTGTTTTGCGTGCAATGTCTCATAAAGAACCAGATCATGTCCCTGTGGAATTAGGCTCAACGTGGAATTCGACCATTACGCTTTCCTCGCATCAGGAATTGTCCGAGTATTATGGCGGCGGATATGATAAGTACCGGCTCATGCGATGGGTAGACAGCTTGGTGTTTCCGGACAGCGACTTGCTGGATATTTTGTCGGTAGATTGCAGAAGCATTTACAATAAACCGGGAAAAGAACGGACCATGGAGGAAATGTATCGCCAAGTCGGTTTGAAGGAACTGCCGGATGGTGCGTTGGCGCTTCTGGATGATCGGGGAAGAATTTTGCAGATGAAGCCGCAAGGCTCTGAGGAATTCCAGGAAAAAGAACCGCCTATTGAAGATCTGTGTGACCGGGAAGAAGTCGAACGGTGTTTTTGCAGTGGTGTGGATTCCGAATTTCGGGATATGGTGCAGGATACCGCGGAAAATGCCCGGAGAATTCGGGAAGAGAACCATTATGCCGTGATCCAATCCAATTTTATTGCGATGCCGGTCACCCAGGTGCAGCAGGCAATCGGGTTTGAAAACTGGTATCTGAGCCTGCTGCTCAACGAAAAAGAACTCCTTTATGCAACGGAAAAGTATTTGGAAATGCGGCTGGAGCAGTATGAGGTTTATTTTTCCGCAATAGGACCCTATCTCGACGTGACGGAATGTGTGGGAGACGATATGGCGGACCAACGCGGACCGTCGTTCCGGCTGGAAACTTACCGGAAAATTTTCAAGCCGATGCACAAGCGGATCATCGAAACGGTAAAAAAATATACGGATGCAAAGATCATGTTCCACATCTGTGGGGCCGCCGCAGAATTTTTGCCCGATCTTATTGATATCGGCGTAGAGATCATCAATCCTGTGCAGCCTGCTGCTGCGGGAATGGATTTCAAGAAGCTGAAACAGGAATTTGGCCGTGACCTTACCTTTTGGGGCGGCATTGACACCCAACATATTTTGCCGTTTGGAACACCGGAACAGGTAAAAGAACATGTCAAAGAAGTGGTTACGGTAATGTCGAAAGATGGGGGATATATTTTTGCACCGTCTCATGACATTTTGCGAGGGACACCGGTAGAAAATATTGCAGCGATGTATGAAACAGTAAAAGAATATTTTTAAGAGTTGGAGGAATCACCAGTGCTGCATTTCAGAGCGAAAAATTGGCATATTGGAGACGTACATCCTTATTATGAAAACGATACACTTTATTTGTTCTACTTAAAGCCGAATGGAACGCTCAGATGCGATGCATGCTTTGACGATCCGGAAAAAGTAGTGACAAAAGAAGGAGCATTAGCAGTCACAAAGGATTATTTATCCTGGGAAGAATTTTCATTAGACCAGATCATCGTCAATATTGTCAAAAAGGACGGTGTTTATTATTGCGGACGCGGAAGCGGAAAAGGGTCATTTTATGAAAGTACAGTCTT
>CALWKP010000006.1 GCA_944381295.1 uncultured Clostridia bacterium
ACCGCTGCCGGATCAGAGCCTTCCGTATGCTTGACCAGTTCTACCCCTGCACGCTGCGCCCAGATCTCGAGCTGTTCAATAGCCGCCGCACGGAACGTATCCGCCGCGCCCAAAATCACATATTTTCCTTCTTTTTTGAGCCGTGATGCAATCTTTCCGATAGTGGTGGTCTTTCCGACACCATTTACCCCAATCACCAGGATCACAGAAGGTTTTGTCCCAATATGAAGTTCCTCTCCTCCTCGCAGCATTTCCGCTACGATTTCCTGGAGCATCGACTGGATCATTTTAGGGTCGGTGACACCTTCTTTTTTTACCCTTGTGCGGAGTTCCTCACAGATGCGTTCTGCTGTGGGCATCCCGACATCTCCCATTACCAGCAGTTCTTCCAGCTCTTCAAACAATTCTTCATCAATCTTTGTAAAGGAATTCAGCATGGAATTGATCTGTCCGCTAATATTCTCTCTTGTTTTTTTCAGGCCTTCTTTGATCTTAGCAAAAAAACCCATCTATGATCCCCTTTCCTAACCGGCTCCTGTTATTTTACTTCTTTCATGCCGAGTTTGTTCTCGATCTCGCTCGCATGCAGCTCTAACAGCTTGGATACACCTTCATCCTGCATCGTTACCCCATAAAGCACATCCGCTTCTTCCATAGTCCCTCGACGATGCGTAATCACGATAAACTGTGTATTATCGTTCATTCTCCGTAAATACGCTGCAAATCTTCCTACATTTACGTCGTCCAATGCTGCTTCGATCTCATCAAGCATACAGAACGGCGGTGGGCTTACTTTCATAATGGCAAAATATAATGCGATTGCAACCAGTGCCTTTTCACCACCGGACAGTAATTCCAGATGCGTGACAATCTTTCCGGGCGGCTGTACTGAGATTTCAATCCCGGAAGAAAGCACATCATCCGGGTCTGTCAATTTCAATCCTGCGGAACCGCCGCCAAACAGATCACGGAACGTTTGCGTGAAATTCTCATGAATCTGTGCAAAACGGGTAGTAAACAGTTCTTTCATTTGATGGGTAAGTTCCCCAATCAAATACTTTAATTCGTCACGGGATTTTTCCACATCGGCTACCTGTGTGGAAAGGAATTGATAACGTTCCGAAACCTCCCGATATTCTTCCACAGCTGCAACATTTACCGATCCTAACGCCTTAATTTTATTCTTCAATTCATTCAGACGTTTCTGTGCTTCTCCGGGATTCTCAATTTTTACACCGGTTTCTTCCGCCTCCCTGCGCGTGAGTTCATATTCTTCCCACAACCGGCTGATGATCTCGTCATATTCCTTTTGCAGATTATCTTTGCGTTCTTCCAAACGCGCAAGTTCATGTCCTATCGTTTCGCGTTCCGAAGAGATTTCCCGCTCTTTTCCTCGGAGTGATGCAGAAAGCTTCTCCAACTCCATTCGCTGCCGGTTCAGCTCTTCAATCGAATTTTTTGCTGCCGCGGCTTCCAAACGCAGTCTTTCCGCCTCAGCTTTTAAAGCCTCTTCCTTTTCTTTCAAGCGAATATTTTCCTGCTGTGCTTCCTCGATTTGTTGGTATAAACGTTCCGCCTGCCCTCGTTGATCGACTTTCCTGCGCTCGATATCTTTGATTGCTGTTTCCAGTGCCTCGCAGTCCTTTTTCGCCGCTAATGACGCTAAACGCAGTTCTTGAAGCGCTGATGTCAATTCTTCACTCCGGCGATCCCATTTCTCTCGACTACCGCTCAACTTTTCCAGTTCCAGACGGACTTGTGTACGCTGTTTTTCAATTTCTTCCGCTGTTTCTTCCGCCAATTTTTTTTGTTGTTCCAGATCGCTCCGCCTTATTTTTGCGGTTTCTGCTTCCTGCAACAACTCTGCTTCTGCTTTTTCTACACTTTCTAAATTTTGTTCTGTATGGCTTCGTTCTGCATCCAGCTTCAAACGTTCTTCCTGTTCCGCTGCCAATTCTCCTCTGGTTGCTGTCAGTGATGCTTCCACTGCAGAAACTTCTTCCAAGGCACTTTTCAACGCCGATGCTGCAACAGAAGCCTTTTCCCGCAGTTCTTCGGCCTTTTTACGAATCCTTTCAATTTCTCCAGCACGGCTCAACAACCCTGAATTTCTCGCCAGGGAACCACCTGTCAAAGAACCACCGGCATTCACGACTTGGCCGTCCAGAGTGACTACACGGAACCGGTAGGAATATCTCTTGGCGATTGCTACGGCGCTGTCGAGGTCTTCGGCAATCGCAATCCTTCCCAAAAGAGAACGTAATACACCAAGATAGTTTTCTTCACATTCGCACAAACGGGATGCAATTCCCACAAATCCCAGACATTCTTCCAGTCCGCGTTCCTGCAATTCAGTCCCCTTGATCGTTGTCAAAGGCAGAAATGTCGCGCGTCCTCCATCTTTCTGCTTCAACAAATGGATAGCACGTTTCGCATCCTGCTCCGTTCCCACAACAATATTCTGCATTGCTGCGCCCAAAGCGGTCTCCACTGCAACCGCATATTCCGGTTTGGTCCGGATCAGTCGCGAAACGGGTCCATGGATTCCGGGCAATGTCCCGCGCGAGCTTTCTTTCATGACAACTTTTACACTCTGAGCAAACCCTTCCAGGTTTCTTTCGAGATCTTCCAGAAGCTTCGCCCGGCGTTCCTGTTCCTGTACATCCAAATTCAGCTTATCGCTTTGCTGTTTCGCTGCTTCGGCTTTTTGCTTTCTGGATTGCAGCCGCATCTCATATCCCTTGACAGCATTGGACAATGCCGATATCTTTTTCTCCGACTCGTTCAGCATTGCTTGCAAGTCTTCCCTTATCTGCAGAAGTTCGTCCTTCTGTCTACAGCGTGCTGAAATGGTTTCCTCCACTGCACTCAACCGCAAATCGATCTCCGCCATTGACGATGCTGCCGTCATGGCATTCATTTTTGCTTCCGAACTCTGTGACGTCAATTCGGCCAAATTTCTGGTAAGGTCTTCCGCTTGACGGGAGGATTCTCCCATCTCCTGCCGCAAATTTTCCAGTTCTTCCGCACGTTCGAGAAATTGTTGGTCCTTTTCTTCTGCCAGGTTGCTTTTTGCTGTAATCTCTTTTTGCTTCTCTGCAATTTCTTTGTCCAGGTCTTGTTCTGACCGGGACGATTGTTCCATTTCACTGCGCAGCCGTTCCACATTCAAACGGTTATGCTGCATATCGTTTTCCAGGACAAGGCATTCCCCATCCTTACGCGCCGCTTCCTCCTCTTTTGCAGAAGCCTGCTGACGCACTTCATCCATTTTTCCAGTAAGTGCATTCGAATCCGAATAATTTTTCTCAATCTGTGTTCCAATTTCTTCAATCCGTTGTTCTGCATCCTCATATTGCGCCTTTGCTAGTACAATCTTATCGTCGTGTTCCCTTAAAACACGGCTAGAACGTTCCAACGTATGAAGCCACAGCCCTATTTCCAATGTCTTTCGTTCCGCAGAATACTCCAGGTATTTTTCCGCTTTTTCCGCTTGTTCTTTCAATGGGCCTACCCGAAGTTCCAATTCGCTGAGGATATCCCGCAGACGCAAAAGATTTTCTTCCGCTTGGGTCAATCTCCGTTCGGATTCTTCTTTTCGATAGCGGAACCGCGAAATCCCCGCCGCTTCTTCAAAAATTTCCCGGCGATCTTCCGAACGTGCTGCCACAATACTGTCAATTTTTCCCTGCCCGATCATGGAATATCCATCACGGCCAAGTCCGGTATCCATAAACAGTTCATGGATATCTTTTAAACGCACGGTTGCTTTATTAATCAGATATTCGCTCTCTCCAGAACGGTAATACCGGCGTGTCACCGCTACCGTATCGCTATCAAACGCAAGCTGGCGCATGGAATTGTCGATCGTCAAAGTGACTTCGGCATATCCCTGCGCCTTTCTTGTCGGAGTTCCGCTAAAGACAACGTCTTCCATCCGAGAACACCGGAGCGTACGGGCAGATTGTTCCCCCAGAACCCACCGCACCGCATCACTAATATTGCTTTTTCCGCTTCCATTTGGCCCTACTACGGCTGTAATACCGCGGTCAAATGTCAGCGTGGTTTTATCAGGGAATGTCTTAAATCCCTGAAGTTCCAACGATTTTAAAAGCACCCGCTGTCCCCCTTATGTATCTCCGTTCTGCCGGTAGTTTTCCGGCAAAAATGGAACTATCTTTTTTCCTGATCGTTGTAAAAAGAAAAACTTCCCTGTGAAATCTGCGGATGGGCAACAAATTTTACCCGATATCCGTTTTTTTCTAAAATTCGTAAATTCTCCTTTTTTTGTCCAATTGCACGAGAAATATCCTGGGAAGAAACAAAAACAGTGATAGACTCTCCCAAAGCTGCTTGATTAGTTTTCAAAGATTCAAGAAGCTTTTTGACAAATAACCGGCTTTGGCAGAGCTCCCCAAACGCGGGATGCCATGGGCCAGCAACACGATTTCTGTCAAGATCCGGTGTACTGTGAAGTCCCAGACGAATCACACGAATTCCTTGAGTTTCAAAAAAATGCAGCAATTCCGCACATAGTTCCACGGTCTCCTCCAAGCTCGGAGGATGATACTCTCCATTATCGTACAATCGCTCCAAATCGGTTCCCTTCAGGGTGACTGTCGGATAAATCCGCATGGTGTCCGGATGTAATGCGGCGAGCTTCCGTGCGGTATCTATACTTCCTTTTGTAGTATCGCCATATAGTCCAGTCATCATTTGCAGCCCTAAAGAGATATCAGCTTTTCTGATGAGTTCAGACGCCAAGGAAACATCCTTTGCCGTATGCCCCCGGCGGTTTAATTTTAACACATTGTCATCCATACTTTGCGCGCCAAGCTCTATCGCGGTCACTCCATAATGCTTTAAAAGGGAAAGGATTTCTTGATCGACCGCATCCGGCCGTGTGGAAACACGGATCCCTCTTACTGTCCCATCCTGTACATATGGAGCGGCCGCTTCCAAAAAGGCGACCATGGTTCTTCGGTCGATCGCAGTGAAGCTTCCCCCAAAAAAAGCGATCTCCGCATCCAAAGATTTCCTTCCAAGACTTTCCCGCGCTGCTTCTACCGCATTACGGACGTCTTCAGGGTTTGGCTGCCGTTCCTGTCCTGTTACAACTTTTTGATTGCAAAAACTGCACTGATTCGGACAGCCATTATGCGGCACAAAAATACTGATATTTGCGTGCTTCATTAATATCCCATCAATTCCAGAGCTTCCCGGGCAGCCTGCTGTTCCGCTTCCTTCTTACTGCGGCCTCCGCCTTTCCCAACTACATTACTGTTCAAATGCACTTCCACAGTAAAATGCTTATCATGATCGGGTCCACTTTCACCCGTGAGGACATATTCCAGCCGTTCTTCTGGATTCTGCTGGATGATTTCTTGCAACACCGTCTTGTAATCTTTAAAAGATTTCGGTTTTACGCTCTTTGCCATTGGGGCTACAAATCGAAGCACAAATTCACGCGCCTGCTCCATCCCTCCGTCGAGATAAATCGCCGCTAAAATAGCTTCAAATGCGTCGGCCAAAATCGACGGCCTGGTACGTCCGCCGGAATTCTGTTCCCCGTGGCTCAGCAGCAAAAATTCCCCAACGCCCAACTGTCTAGAAAAACTGCATAATGCTTTCTCACACACCAGAGAGGCCCGGGTCTTTGTCAAATCGCCTTCCGGCATATTGGGTTGATTCTTAAACAGATAATCTGCCACAATGACGCCTAACACAGAATCTCCCAGGAATTCCAACCGCTCATTGCTTTTTCCCGCGCCTTTGACCTCATTTGCATAAGAAGAATGTGTCAATGCGGTAATGAGATATTTCCTGTTTTGAAATTGATATTCCAGTCTCTTTTCCAAGATACTCAAGTCTTGTTTCTGCATGCTTTCACTCTCCAGATCGTTTTCCCTTTTATCATTGCCTAAGTGCATCCGCTTACTCGGAAATATCTTCAAAATTTTTCATAGATTCACTGATTTCTGCAATTACATTTCCTTCCACATATGCTTTTGTCAAACGCAGGGCATTTTTCACTGTTTTTGCCTTAGCACTGCCATGGACCTTAAAGACAGGTTTTGCCGCCCCCATAATCGGAGCGCCACCATACTCGTTATAATCCAAGGATTTTTTCAACGCGCGCATATCCTTCATAACCAATGCAGCCGCCAATTTCGTTTTCAAACTGCTTTGGAAAATCCCTTTGATTTTCCCCATCATTGTCAAAGCAACGCCTTCATACAACTTCAAAATCACATTTCCGGTGAAACCATCTGCAACAATGACATCTGCGGCGTCCTCCGGAATATCGCGGGCTTCGATATTCCCAATAAAATTGATATGCGTATTCTTTAACATCCGGAACGCTTCATGCTGCAATTCTCCGCCTTTATGATCTTCTGTCCCTACATTCGCAAGTCCTACCCGAGGATTCTTTACTCCCATCACCTTTTCCATATAGATAGAACCCATCACGCCAAATTGCTGGAGCATTTCCGGACGGCAATCCACGTTGGCGCCGCCATCAATCAACATAAAAAAGCCTTTATTTTTGGGCATGATCGGCGCAAAAGCAACGCGCTTGATCCCACGAATCCGGCGTACAATTAACGAAGTCCCTACGACAAGGCTGCCACTGTTTCCTGCCGATACAAAAGCATCTCCGCGGCCATCTGCCAAAAGCTTGAGTCCTACAGCCATAGAGGAACCGCTTTTCCCTTTTACAACGTCTCCAGCAGAATCATCCATCGTGATCACATCTTCCGCATTTTCAATTTCCATGTGATCCAGCGAAATGGAATTCTCCTGAGCAATCCTCCGAATTTCTCCTTCCCGGCCTGTCAAAAGGATCTCTATATGTAACTCTCTGACCGCTTCCGCACAGCCTTTCAGGATTTCCAGTGGAGCGTTATCTCCTCCAAATGCGTCTACAATGATTTTCATTTGGCACACCTCTTATTTTGAGTTTCTTACAAGCCTTGTTCTGCTAAATAAAGTTCCAAATCCTGCAATGCCCGTTCCGACAATGCTGCATACCGACTGCGCTTGTCCTTTACAGGGATATTCAGGGGAGGAATTACGCCGAAATTTGCCCCCATCGGCTGAAAATCTTCCGATACGCTTTCCCCCACATGACGGCTTAACGCACCGATCATTGTAGTAGCAGGCAAAACAAGCGGTTCTTTCCCACACAGCCGGCGTGCTGCATTTTTCCCCGCAAGAATTCCCGATGCCGCTGACTCCATATAGCCTTCCACTCCGGTGATCTGTCCGGCGAAATAGAGGTTCCTGTCTTTTCTCAGGCTAAAATCTGCATCCAGCACCTGTGGGGAATTTAAAAATGTGTTGCGATGCATGACACCGTAACGTGCATACTCCGCATGACGAAGTGCAGGAATCATCCCAAACACCCGTTTTTGTTCTCCGAACTTTAAATTCGTCTGGAAGCCCACCAAATTATAAAGCGTTCCTTCGGTGTTTTCTCGGCGAAGCTGGACAACTGCCCATGGCCGGTGTCCTGTCTTTGGGTCGCGCAGTCCCACTGGCTTTAGCGGACCATACCGTACCGTATCCAATCCACGCTGCGCCATGACTTCAATTGGCATACAGCCTTCATAAACTTTTGGATTTCTCACATCGAAATCATGGATGGGCGCACGCTCTGCTGAAATCAGTTCTGCATGGAAGTTTTCATATTCCTCCCGGTTCATTGGACAATTCAAATACGCATCGTCCCCGCCTTTATCATAACGTGACGCCGCAAAACAATGTTCCTGATCCAGGCTATCTGCCATCACAATTGGCGCAGCTGCATCAAAAAAGCTAAGGTATCCACCACAAAGTTTTCCGATTTCTTCCGCTAAAGCACCAGCAGTCAAGGGACCGGTGGCTAAAATCGTCAGACCATCCTGCGGAATCCTGGTGACTTCTTCCCGGATGACATGGATCAACGGATGACGCTCTATTTTTTCTGTCGCCATCTGCGAAAATGCATCCCGGTCCACAGCTAACGCTCCGCCTGCCGGAACCCTCGTATTTTCTGCACATTCCATCAACAAGGAACCTAATCTGCGCATTTCTTCTTTCAGCAGACCAGCTGCACTTTCCAAACGGTTCGCTTTCAAGGAGTTAGAACAAATCAACTCCGCAAATCCAGGACTTTTGTGCGCAGGCGAATACTGGATTGGTTTCATTTCATACAAGTCTACTGGGATTCCTGCCTCTGCAAGCTGCCATGCAGCTTCACATCCAGCAAGTCCCGCTCCAATCACTCGCACTTTCATTCGTTTTCCTCGATCTTTTCATAACCACAATCCGGTGTGATGCAATAAAATTTCGGTTTTTTCCCTTTTTTCTTGAGCAAGGTTTTTCCGCAACGCGGACATTTTTCCGTTGTCGGCTCATCCCATGAAACAAAATCACATGTCGGATAGTTGCTGCATCCGTAAAAAGTACGGCCTTTCTTGGTCTTTTTTACAACAACTTTGCCGTCGCATTTGGGACAATCCGCACCATTTTCCGTCACCAGCTTTTTGATATTCTTGCACTCTGGATACCCCGGACAGGCGATAAATTTCCCGTAACGTCCTGTTTTGATAACCATCCTGCGGCCGCACTTTTCACAGATGATATCCGTTTCATCTTCTTTTAACTGGATCTTTACGCCTTCCATTTCTTCCTTGGCGGTCTTGAGAGTTTTTTCAAAATCTCCATAAAACTCGTCTAACGTCTGTACCCAATCTGTCTTGCCGCTTTGTACTTCGTCCAGTTCTTTTTCTACCTGTGCGGTAAACTTGATATTTACGATTTTGGGAAAACGTTCTTTCATCAGTTTTGTTGTCACTTCGCCAAGTTCTGTGGGTTTCAGTGCTTTTCCATCACGAACCACATATTCCCGCCCGGTAATCGTCGAAATGGTCGCCGCATATGTGCTTGGACGGCCAATCCCATTCTCTTCCAGAGCCTTGATTAAGGAAGCTTCCGTATAGCGAGGGGGCGGTTGTGTAAAATGCTGGTTTCCTGCAATTTCTTTTAATTTCAGCAGCATATCCTTTTCAAGCGGCGGCAAAGCCCCTCCAAGTGCTTCTTCGTCATCTTTTCCTTCTTCATACAATACAGTGAATCCGTCAAAGGTCACCGTATATCCAGAAGCTTTAAACAGATACTTTCCTGCCTGGATATCTGCCTGGGTCGTGCTTTGCAGGCAATTTGCCATCTGGCATGCAATAAAACGTTCCCAAATCAGCTTATACAGTTTATATTGGTCTCCGGTAAGGCTGTCTTTCACCTGATCTGGACTGATATTCGGCATTGTGGGACGAATTGCCTCATGTCCGTCCTGTGCATTTGCTTTGGTTTTAAAATGACGGGGAGCATCCGGCAAATATTTCTTTCCCCAACGTTCCAGAATATATTCTGAGGCATCGTGGATAGCATCTTCTGACAACCGCAAAGAGTCCGTTCTCATGTAAGTTATCAGACCAACAGCTCCCATTCCCTCGACTTCAACACCTTCATACAATTCCTGTGCCGCTTTCATGGTTCTCCGAGCTTGAAATCCAAGCTTTCTGGAAGCTTCCTGCTGAAGTGTAGACGTAATAAACGGCGGTGCTGGTGATTTTCTGCGAGTTCCCTTTTTCAGTTTTACAATGCGATACTCTGCGCCTTCCAACTCTGCCAGAATGTTATCGGCTTCTTCTTTACTGGAGATTTTCAGTTTTCCTTCCTCTGTCCCATAAAAAGACGCTGGAAATGCCTTTCTTGACCCCTGCGGCACAAATTTCGCATCAATACTCCAATATTCCTCCGGTTGGAACGCACGGATTTCTTCTTCCCTATCCACGATAATCCGCACAGCTACTGACTGTACCCGACCTGCGGAAAGTCCCCGACGAATTTTCTGTGAAAGGAACGGGCTTAGCTTATATCCCACCAGGCGATCTAAAATCCTACGCGCCTGCTGCGCATTAACAAGATTCAAATCAATTCCTCTAGGATGCGCCATGCCTTCTTCTACACCATGACGGGTGATCTCATTGAATGTGACACGGTTTTTTTCCTCAGTGCTCAGGTCCAAAATGTATGCCAGATGCCAGGAAATCGCTTCTCCTTCGCGGTCCGGGTCGGTTGCCAGAAATACTTTTTCGCTATTTTCTGCCTGATCCTTTAATTCCTGTACCAGCTTTTCTTTCCCTTTAATAATTTCATATTTCGGCTTGAATTCTTTCTTTATATCGACACTTAAACGGTTCTCTGGCAAATCTCTGACATGCCCCATCGAAGCAATGACTTCATAACCGGGGCCAAGATATTTCTTGATCGTCTTGGCTTTTGCCGGAGACTCCACAATGACTAAATCCGACATTGTTTCCCCACCTTGTCTTTCTTGTTGAGAACTATACTCTTGTAAGCTCTGTTGAAACCACCCGAATCTTTCCCGGTTGGTTTCAACAAGGCTTATAAACTATATCTTCTTCCACGATACTGGCGAATACACCCTAACAGTTCCAGTCGTGTTACGGCCGGAAAAATTTCCTTCACGGTAAGTCCTGTCTGCTGCTCAACTTCCTCTAAGGAAATTGGGGTTTCTTTTAGGACCTCATAGATCTTTCGCATTTCAGAAGAACATTCTTCTGGCAGCTCCCTCCGTTTTGGGACAACTTTTTTATCTTCCTCTTGAGAGGATAGCAAAGTATCGTTTCCTTCAGCTTTTGGATTGTTTCCTTTTTCAAGACCTGATTCTTCCACAAAATTATTCTCTTCCTCAACAGGCGTCCATTCCTTTTTAATCCGATAATACTGTTTCATTGTACCAGGATATCTTGAAAAATATTCTTCCAAAATATCTTTTACTTCTGTGACTGCTTTCGCGCCTGTTTTAATTAAATTATTCACTCCACGACCAACTTTATTATCCACAGAGCCGGGAACCGCAAACACATCACGTCCCTGTTCACCCGCAAGCTCTGCCGTTATCAAGGATCCGCTTTTTCCTGCCGCTTCCACTACCACAACACCGTCACTGATTCCGGAAATAATCCTGTTCCTAACCGGGAAAGACATTTTGGTTGGCGGAGTATTCGGCGGATATTCTGAAATCAATGCACCACCCTTACAAATAGACTGACGCATTGGTTCATTTTCCATCAAATAAGGATAATCGATGCCGCACCCTAATACACAAACGGTGCACCCTGAAACCTGTAGCACCCCACGGTGTGCCGCAGAATCAATCCCTTTTGCTCCGCCACTGACAACAATAACACCCGCTTTGGCAAGTTCAGCGCTCAAATGCGATGCTGTCGTTCTTCCCGTAAGCGTGGCATCTCTAGTCCCTACAACAGCAATGACCGGAACTTCGGAAAAATCCGGAAGACTCCCTTTCACATACAGCGCACAGGGTGGATTTGCAATTTGACGCAGTGCTTCCGGGTATTCTGGCATATCCGGTGTCGTGACAGTTTGTCCTTTTCTGCTGCAATCCTGAAGGATTTTTAAGGAAACTTCCAAAGAGCAATCGGAAAACGCCTTGAGCTCCCGCGGTGAAAAAATCCCCATCTTTTTCCATTCGCGTTCGCCTGCTTCATAAAATTCCTTGATAGAGGAATATTGCATCAAAATCCTGACAGGTTTACTGCTTCCGGCACCAACACAGTGCTGGAGCCAAATCCAATATGCTCTTGGGTCAACGCTCATAGCACAACATTCCTTTCAAACAGGCTCCTTCATCAATTCCCACATCAAAATAGCAGCGCTGGAAGCAGCATTTAAAGATTCCGCACGCCCCATCATCGGGATCGTAATTCGTTCGTTGCAAGCTTGGATACTTTCTGGATGCAGACCATTTCCTTCATTGCCAATCACCACAATACCGCCGTCGGAAAATTGACATTTTGTCACCGCAAGCGCATCCTGTGCAGGTACCGCAGCATAGGTTTGGAACCCGGATTGTTCCAGAAACTTCGCACATTCCGGAAAATGATTCGTCAAGAATACCGGCAATCGAAATGCTGCACCCATTCCCGCACGAAGCGCTTTGGGACCAAAACAATCGCAGCATTTTCCTGCTAAAATCACTCCTGCAACCCCTAATGCTTCCGCAGTGCGGAGCATTGTCCCCATATTTCCAGGGTCTTGGATATCCTCTAAAGCAAGATAACGTCCGCTATGATTTAAATCCGAAATCTGAAAAGTTTTTCCTGGACAACGGCAAAAACAAAAAACTCCCTGAGGATTCTTTGTGTCAGAGAGCAAAACTGCCACATGATCTTCCACAAGAAAAGCCCTCTTTGCTGATCCTAAAATCGGCTCTGCATAAGAAGCATATTTCTCCAGGGCACCCTTTGTAAAAAAAGCCTGTTCGATCACAATACCACTGACAGCAGCATCTGCGCATAGCCTTGCGCCTTCCGCCAAAAACATTCCTGAAGCAATTCGTTCTTTGCTTTCCAACAGTTTTGCCGCAGTTTTGATCGTCTCATTTTTCCTGCTGGTGATGCTTTCCATCGTCATAACTAAACCCCGTGTAAAAATTGCGCCCGGTGTTACCCGGGCGCAATTACAGCTTTTTATAGAGCGGCTTTTGCCTTTTCCACCAGAGTCTTGAACGCGGCTTCATCGGCCACGGCAATCTCGGCGAGCATCTTGCGGTTCAGAACCACATCCGCTTTCTTGAGGCCGTTCATGAACACGGAATAGGTGATCCCGTTCGCGCGGCAGGCAGCGGAAATGCGGGTGATCCACAGGCGGCGGAAATCACGCTTTCTGGCTTTGCGGCCGATAAAGGCGTAATTACCGGACTTCATAACGGCCTGTTTCGCCATCTTAAAGTGTCTGCTCTTGGAACCCCAATAGCCCTTGGCCAGCTTCAGAGTCTTCTTTCTTCTTTTGCGGGTCATCATCGCGCCCT
>CALWKP010000007.1 GCA_944381295.1 uncultured Clostridia bacterium
ATTACCCCCTTGCTGTTAAAGTATGAAAAATGGGACACCAATAATGATACCTATTATATCAAAATTGGTGTCCCATTGTAAAGAAACAACACAAAAAATAACATGCTTTTGCGCAGATTCCTTGACCGCAGTAATCCGGACCGTTACATTGATCGGAAAAGTCATGATTGGAAGAACATGGTCAAAGTCTGCTCCAAAGATTACCGGGATAGCAGAGGAGATCTTATCCGGATAATATCGCGATCGTTTCCGCTGTCAAGCCGCAGCTCTCATCGAAACGCCCAAAAACAATGCCTTTTATGGTATCGGTGCCATCTGTCTGCAAAAGTGATTGCAGATTGCGGTCAAACTCATAACAAAAATAATCTCCCATGATATTGTCCTCTTCCAGAAAAAAGAACCTTGTTTCTGATGTCGGGCATATAAGGCGTTCCTTACGGCAGGTTACGTGTGCAGAGATTTCCTTGGCGATGTTTTTCATATTCTTCTCTCGTCAGTTTCCAATGATATTGTATTTTGCCTTTTTGCGGTTGGGGCAATTTTTCTTCCCAAACAAGGGCAAAATCATTCTTTTCCCACACACGTCTGGAACGAATATTATAATCTTCGCACATACAATGCAAAACATCTACTTTTTCTTTATTGAAAGCAAAATCAACCAACATGCCAATAAATAAAGTTCCTATTCCTTTTCCCCAATAGTCTTTTTCCCCAATACACATATCAATTCTTCTGACATCCAGGCTTTCATCGTACATAGCTTTCACCTGGGGCAAATTCATTTTTTGCAGCCAACATTCACCAATCGCTTTCCCATTTACTTCAATAGCAAAGCAAAAGTTGTTTTGTGAAATGCCGCCATAAATCTGATGTACCACTTCAGGCGAATTTTCCTTAACGTCATCGCCCTCCGACCAGTATAAAACTTCCGGATCGGAGTTCCATTTATAAAGCAACGGCAAATAGTCATCTGATAAAGGGCGAAGTATAATTTTGTACTCATCATTTCCGCCATATAGCGTGATATTATGCGATTGAATAATACTCATTTTTCAATCCCTCTTTTTGTTATTTTCGTACAGCTCTTTTGTGATAAGAAAATCTACTATTCCGTTTTTATGACCGGTCTGGGTAAATCCTGCTTTCAAATGAAGGTTTATAGCCGCTTTTCTGTTATCTTCAAAATAATTATGAACTGCTTTGGCGTCCATTTTTGTAAAGGCATATTCTAAAAGGAGATTCAAGGCAGGAACAGAATACCCCATACCGCGGTACTTTGCTTCTAGGATAATCCCCATTTCAAACCAATCATTTTTTTCGTTTTTATGAAGGCTTACTTCACCGATAAAAGCATGATCTTCGTTCCCTTGTATGTAGGCATAAAATCGATCCGGGGTTTTCCAGTATTGATACCATTCATAAAGTTCCTCTGCCGTCTTGTGATAGGTACAGCCACCATTATCCCCATAGCCCATATTGTAGGACATGGTTTCTTCGTCTGATAGAAGATAACCCCGATAAGAAAGTTCCTTATCTGTCGGGACATATAAATTCAATTTCATCAAATTCTTTTACCTCCAACCTTATACCTCATTCTTTGGTGCAATATCTTATGTAACTCGTAAATTTTAAATTCACACCAAGTGAACGCGTTAAATCAGCGATCGTGCTTTCATCGCCATCGGTATACCAGTATCCGCTGACAATACTGTCTATTTTACTGAATCCGGCAAGCACGGTAAGAAACATCCTTTCCTGGTTTTTTAGAGGCCTGAACATTCTCTATTTTACCAGAAAGGATGTTTCTTTGCTTAAGCTTTAATCCACCCGCATAGCGGGCGGTTGTTAAACTTTCGCAGAATGCGAAAGTTCTTTGCTAAAGCACTAATAAAAAGGACTGCGAATGCAAATTACATTCGCAGTCCTTGACTGGTGCGCGAGACGGGACTTGAACCCGTACGTCAAAAAACACACGCCCCTCAAACGTGCCTGTCTGCCAATTCCAGCACTCGCGCTTGACTCAACGTGTGATATTATACCATTGTTTGAAATCGATGTCAATAAAAAAATGAAATAATTTGCCGGAATTGAATCTGATAACCAGACAAATTACAATTTTCCTTGATTTTTTGTAGGGGAAGATTTAATATGATAAAGAGTATGTCCGTCTGCCGCGTGGGACGGACTTAAAATTGAATCATTGCGCGGGGAATAGTGAGATAATAGCGTTATGAACAATCAGCTGATAGACAGAATTCACGAAAAAATGCCCAAATTTTCCAAGGGGCAAAAGCTTATCGCGAAGTATATTGAAGAACACTATGATAAAGTAGCGTTTATGACAGCTTCTCGACTCGGCGCAACTGTCGGCGTCAGCGAATCGACGGTTGTACGGTTTGCGACAGAAGTTGGATACAGTGGATATCCCGAGTTGCAGCAGGCGATGCAGGAAATGATTCGCAGTAAGCTTACCAGTGTACAGAGAATGGAGGTCACGGCAGAACGTATTGGGAACAATGACCTTCTGGAATCGATTATGAACCAGGATATCGAGATGATCCGCAGAACGCTGGAAGAAACAAGTAAGAAGGATTTCTATGAAGCAGCAGAATCCATTGCCAAGGCACGGAAAATTTATATCTTGGCGGCGAGAAGTTCTTATGCGCTCGGGTCATTCCTGTACTATTATTTCACATTGATGTTTGAACGGGTCAAGCTGGTGAATTCCACAAGTGAAGCGGAGATTTTTGAACAGATGATCCGGGTAAATGAACAGGATGTCGTGATCGGGATTAGTTTTCCGCGGTATTCCCGGAAGGCGGTCAAGGCAATGGAATTTGCGTCAGACCGCGGGGCGAAGGTCATTGCGATTACTGATAGTCCGTTATCTCCTCTGGCGGGCCCGGCTGACTATCTGCTGATGGCGCGCAGCGATATGGCGTCGATCGTGGATGCGCTGGTTGCACCGTTCAGCCTGATCAAAGCGTTGATCGTAGCGGCAGCATTGCATAACAGGGAAGATGTGACCCATATTTTCCAGCAGTTGGAGGATATCTGGGATGAGTATAAAGTCTATGAGAAGGTAGATGAACGTTCTGAGAAATCATAAACAATATGATGTCGCGGTAATTGGCGGCGGCGCAGCGGGAATGATGGCTGCGGGAACAGCGGCATCGATGGGATTGGATACTGTTCTGATCGAGAAAAATGACAGGCTTGGCCGGAAACTAGGAATTACCGGGAAAGGCCGTTGTAATGTGACGAATCACAGTGACGTAGCCGAATTGATCGCAGCAGTGACGACAAATGGAAGATTTCTATACAGTGCATTTTCCAGGTTTACCGCGCAGGACACCATGGCTTTTTTTGAAAGGCTTGGTGTGCCGCTGAAAACCGAACGAGGAGGACGTGTGTTCCCACAGTCGGATAAAGCGTCGGATATCGTGCAGGCAATGGGGCGATTCCTCAAAGAAAACGGAGCGGATATTATATTCACCCCGGCGGAAAGTCTTTTGATAGAGTCGGGACGTGTGAATGGAGTCAAGCTTGTGGATGGGCAGGAACTTCGGGCGTCCCATGTGATTGTAGCATGTGGTGGGTGCTCTTATCCGGGGACAGGCTCCACTGGGGACGGTTATCGCTTTGCACGGCAGGCGGGACATACCGTGACAGAATTGCGGCCATCGCTTGTGCCGCTGGTGGCGCAGGGATGGGAATGCCCCGAAATGCAAGGGCTATCGCTCAAAAATATTGCGGTGACAGTGACGGATACCGTCCGGAGAAAAAAGGTCTATGATGATTTTGGAGAGCTGCTGTTTACCCATTTCGGATTGTCCGGACCGGTCATTTTGAGTGCGAGTACGCATATGAAAGAGATGAAGCCGGGCAGGTATGAGGTTTCGATCGACCTGAAACCGGCTCTTTCTCCGGAACAGCTTGATGCGCGCTTGTGCCGTGATTTTGCAAAAAATCAGAATCGGAATTTTGCCAATTCCCTTTCGGAGCTTCTTCCAAGAAAAATGATCCCTGTGATGGTGAAACTTTCAGGGATTTCCCCAGACTGCAAATGCAATCAGATTTCCCGGGAGCAGCGTTTGGCATTTGGACGGCTGCTGAAGGGATTTCGGATTGTTATTCAAGGATTCCGTCCGATTGCGGAAGCGATTGTGACGTCTGGCGGGGTGGCAGTGAAGGAGGTCAACCCGAAGACCATGGCTTCCAAATTGGTAGAAGGACTGTCTTTTGCCGGGGAGGTCCTGGATGTGGATGCTTATACAGGTGGGTTCAATTTGCAGATAGCATTTTCTACGGGCTATTTGGCGGCGGTTTCGCAAAAAAAGGAGGAGCAGCATGACAGCGGTAGCGATTGACGGACCAGCTGGAGCGGGGAAAAGTACGATTGCCCGCGCCGCGGCAAAAGAATTGGGATTTATTTATGTAGATACAGGAGCAATGTATCGGGCCATTGGGTACTATATGCTCGCGCATGGAGTAAGACCAGAGGATACGGAAGCGGTATGCGCCAATTTGCAAGAGGTGAAAGTGGATATCCGCTTCGTGGACGGAGAACAGCATGTGTTCCTGTGCGGCGAGGATGTTTCTGGAAAGATCCGTACCGGAGAAGTTTCGATGGCGGCGTCAAAAGTTTCCGCAATTCCGGAGGTGCGCCGGTTCCTTTTCTCGATGCAGCGAGGGTTTGCCGAGAAAAACAACGTCATTATGGATGGTCGGGATATTGGGACTGTGGTTCTGCCGGATGCACAGGTGAAAATTTTCCTGACGGCTTCGCCGGAAGAGAGGGCACGTCGCAGATATGTAGAAATGACGGAAAAAGGAATGACGGCGGACTATGACAAAGTTCTTGCGGAAATTCGGGAAAGGGATTATAATGATTCTCATAGGGAAGTAGCGCCTTTAATCCCGGCAAAAGATTCGATTCTGGTGGATACGACAGAGATCGGGTTGGACGACGCGATTGCGCAATTGGTATCTGTCATTCGAGGGCAACTGGGAACGGACGGACTCAAAGCCTGACGGGACCAGGATCCCAAAGAAATGGAAGGAAAGAGAGGGAACAAGATGAAATACACGCCGCTTTATACGTTTGGGAAATCGATTGCGCCCCTGCTCCGCATATTCTTCCGATTCCAGGCCAATCATGCGGAATATCTGCCCCAAGAGGGTCCTGTTGTGATCTGCTGTAATCATACTTCTATGAAAGACCCTTTGTATTTGTCTTTGGCGATGAAGCGGCAGGTATTTTACATGGCAAAAGCGGAACTGTTCGAGAATAAGTTTGTATCGAAAATCATTACGGCGTTAGGTGCGTTTCCGGTACATCGTGGGCAGGGAGACAGCGGCGCTATGGATATCTCCCATCAGATTTTAAGGCAGGGAAAGGTTCTCGGAATTTTTATCGAAGGGACACGTTCTAAAGATGGGTCACTCGGGAAACCTAAATCTGGTGCGGTGATGCTGGCTCATATGGCGCATGCGCCGGTACTGCCGGTGTGTATTACGGCGAAAGATGGAAAGCTGCCCAAATTGTTCCATAAGGTCATAGTATCCTGTGGAGAACTGATTTCTCCGGAAGAATTGGGCATTACAGAAGGTACGCCTTCCGAATACCGGCAGGCGAGCCGTCTGGTGATGGGGCGTATTCAGGAAATGCGTGCCCAGGATGTTCTCCGGTTGGAACGCAGATGAGAGGGGCGTTCCTTTATCGGGCTGGCCAAAGAATTCTGTATCCATTCGGAAAGCTTTGTTTTCGCCTTCGCGTTCAGGGAAAAGAAAATATCCCTGCGACAGGCCGGTTCCTTTTGTGCTGCAACCATCAATCCGTACTGGACCCGGTTTTGTTGGGCGTATGTTGCACGCGCAAAATTCGGTTTATGGCGAAATCAGAGCTTTTTGAACTTCATGGGAAATTTGCGGCGTGGCTGCTGCGGACACTTGGCGCATTCCCAGTGGTGCGGGACTCCGGGGATGTTTCAGCGGTTCGGCAGGCGGTGGAGATCCTGCGAGAGGAAGAAGGGGTTGGAATTTTTCCGCAAGGCGGCTGTGTGCGGGACGGAAGTCCGTTCCGGGCAAAGGCGGGTGTAGTGTTGATTGCCAGAAAAGCAGACGCGCCTGTGATTCCGGCGGCGATTTGCTGTGGGGGAAGAATCCGACTGTTTCGGAGGACTACGGTGTGTTTTGGTACGCCCCTGACAGTGGAAGAATTAGGACTGCGCAGGCATGGCAGCCGAGAGGCAGCGACGAAATTGATTGAAGATCGGGTAAATTTACTTTTGGAGGAAAACCAGTGGAAATAACGGTTGCAAAATCGGCAGGGTTTTGTTTTGGCGTAGACCGGGCGATTCAACAGGTGTACCGGCTTTTGGAACAGGGAAAGCGGGTGTATACACTTGGCCCGATCATTCATAATCCGCAGATGGTGGAAGAGTTATCCGCCAAAGGGGTAGGAATTGTGGAAACCCCGGAGGAAACACCGAAGAACGGCACCATAGTGATCCGTTCCCATGGGATTCCGGAACAAGTACTGGAAAAAATCACGGCGCTCGGGCTGGATTATGCGGATGCGACCTGTCCGTTTGTGGCAAAGATCCATCAGATCGTGAGGGGTGCATCCGAACAGGGGAAATTTGTCCTGATTGCAGGGGATGCCGCACATCCGGAGGTGGAAGGGATCGTTGGACATTGCCGGGACCGTATTTGGTGTTCAAAAACTCGCAGAAATGTGAGGAAATCCTAAAAAAATTTCAAAAAAAAAAAAAAAAAGGCGTCTGCGTTGTGGCACAAACAACTTTTCATCTGACAGAATGGAAAATTTGCTTGGAAATTATAAAAAAGGTATGTACAAATGCTACAATTTTTGATACAATATGTAATGCGACTGCACAACGTCAGTCTGAGGCTGCCAGGTTGGCGGCAAAATCCGACGCCATGATTATTATTGGTGGCAGACAAAGTTCCAATACTGCCAAGCTGCGCGAGGTGTGCGCGCAGCATTGTCCGACCTATCTTGTGGAGGTTGCGGACGAGCTCCCTCTGGAGAAGCTCAGGGGCGCACGGAAAATTGGTATCACTGCTGGCGCTTCAACGCCTGCAAGCATAATAAAGGAGGTACTTGTTACCATGACAGAAATGAAAGAAGGCATGGATATGCCTATGGAGTCTACCGATTCTAACTTTGAGGAGATGCTTGAAGAATCCCTCAAGAGTTTAAATACAGATGAAAAGGTACACGGTGTTGTTGTCGGTATTGCTCCCAATGAGATTTACGTGGATGTGGGAAGGAAACAGGCAGGATTTGTGCCGCTTTCAGAGCTTTCTGCAGACCCGAATGCAAAGGCAGAGGATTTGGTGAAAATCGGCGATGAGATGGATTTGCTCATCATGCGCACCAACGATCAGGAAGGTACAATCATGCTTTCCAAGAAGCGTCTGGATGCGATCAAGGGATGGGAAACCATTGCGCAGGCAGAAGAGAACGGCGATGTCCTGACCGGTGTTGTCACCGAAGTCATCAAGGGCGGCGTGATTGCTGTGACCGAGGGTGCACGTGTGTTCATTCCGGCGTCTCTGGCAACGGCGTCCCGCGGTGATTCGCTGGATGATCTGCTCAAAAAAGAAGTCAAGTTCCGTATTATCGAAGTGAACCGTTCCCGCCGCCGTGCGGTTGGTTCCATTCGTTCCGTGCTCAAGGACGAACGCAAAGCTCTTGCGGACAAGTTCTGGGAGACTGCGGAAGAAGGCAAGGAATATGATGGTGTTGTTAAGTCGCTGACGGCTTACGGCGCATTTGTGGACCTTGGCGGTATCGACGGAATGATTCATATTTCCGAATTGTCCTGGAGCCGCATTAAACATCCTTCCGAGGTTGTCAATGTTGGTGATACTGTTCATGTGTATATCAAGAGCCTTGATAAAGAAAAGGGCAAGATTTCTCTGGGCTATAAGCGTGCAGAAGATAATCCGTGGGAGATCCTCAAGCGTGATTATCCGGTGGGCACCGTTGCAGATGTCCAGATTGTCGGCATGACGACTTTTGGTGCATTTGCAAGAGTCATTCCGGGCATTGATGGTTTGATCCATATTTCCCAGATCGCGGACCACAGGATTGAAAAACCGCAGGATGTCCTGAAAGTTGGCGACGAAGTCAAAGTCAAAATTACGGACATTGATTTCGAGAAACATCGCGTCAGCCTCTCCATCCGCGCTCTTCTCGAGCCGCAGGAGGAAGCAGCTGCCGAAGAACCGGCCGCGGAAGAATAATCCCGTCAGGATTGTATGGATTGTAAAAGCAGTGTGGTATGAAGAATATCACACTGCTTTTTCTGCATCGTTCCTGCATTTGTTTTACCTGTGTCCAATCGCTGTTTTTGTTCTGGTGACACACCGTCCAGGCTATCCGAGTAGGATGAAAGAGAAGGATTGCTAGGATGGGGTGAGATCATGAGACGTTACCGCCGGGTGAGAAGATATCGGAGGACGGGGCGCAGAAACCAGTCGGGATTTGCGGGGATTTTGTTGGTGATTTGCCTGGTGGCCGTTGCAGGCATCGTGGTGTTTGAAGCCGGAGTAGCTCCGTTAATGAAAGCTTATGCGGAAAACGCCGCGGTCCGTTTGGCGACGGAAGCTGTGGAAGAAGCCGTGAAAGAAGAACTGGAAGAAGGCGGCGAAGATTACGGCAGCTTTCTGACGATTGACCGTTCTTCGTCTGGGGAAATTTTGGCAGTCTCCACAGATATGGCGAAGATCAACCTCTTGAAGTCCGGGGTAACAGAACGCATCAACGAGAAAATCGGCGGAGAACATGCAGAAATCGGCGTGCCGCTAGGAACATTGCTTGGGGGCAGCCTTTTCCATGGACGCGGGCCGGAAATCCCATTGCTGGTGACGTTGGCCGGGAATGTGCAGACGGATTTTCAAACAGAATTTGAATCTGCAGGAATCAACCAGACACGGCATCTGATTTATCTTGATGTGTGCGCGGGAGTATATGCGTTTTTACCGGGAGTCCATGAAGAAACGTCGTTCAGCACGCGGGTCCAGGTGTCTGAAACGGTAATCGTTGGTCAGGTTCCGCAGACAAATGTACAATTGACCGGATAATGGGGCATGCTAAAGCGGAAGCTTTTTGGGGAGTAGGACGAAAATGCCCAAACGGAATGATCGATAAGGGGAAGAATAAGATGGAGTTACAGGAAGCAAAAAGCAGATGGGAACATCTGGTGGAGGAAATCCGATACCATAACCGCAAGTACTATACCGAGGACGCCCCGGAGATTGACGATTATGAGTATGATATGCTTTACCGGGAACTGCAGCAGCTGGAAGCGGAGTTTCCGGAATTGGTGACAGAGGATTCGCCGACGCAGAAGATCGGCGGGGCGACCATCAACAAATTTGAACCAGTCGTCCATGAGGTACCTCTGGAGAGCCTGCACGATTCCTTTTCCGAAGAAGAATTGCGCGATTTTGACCGGAAAGTCCGGGCGGTGGTACAGTCTCCGGCTTATATCGTGGAACCGAAATTCGACGGATTATCGGTAGCGCTGGAATACCGCGACGGTGTGTACGTACGGGGTTCGACGCGAGGCGACGGTCTGGTAGGCGAAGATGTGACGGAAAATATCCGCACAATCCGTACTGTCCCACTGAAATTGAAAGAGCCGGTCCCATTTTTGGAAGTCCGCGGGGAAGTCTATATGTCGCACGACAGCTTTTTTAAACTCTCTGCGCGGCAAGAAGAGAACGGGGAAAAGCCATTCAAAAATCCGAGAAATGCTGCTGCCGGTTCGCTGAGGCAGAAAGATTCCCGCATTACAGCTGGACGGATGCTGGATATTTTCGTGTTTAATGTCCAACAGGTCGTGGGGGCAGAGCTGTCGCGGCATGATGAATCGCTCGATTACCTAAAACGTCTTGGCTTTACGGTCACGCCGTTTTATACCCGCTGTGATACAATCGATAAAGTGATCGAAGAAGTGCGGCGGATTGGGGAACTTCGTGGAAGTTTGGGATATTCCATCGACGGTGCTGTTGTGAAAGTCAATGATTTTGCACAGCGGGAACAGATGGGAAGCACAGCAAAATTTCCGAAATGGGCGGAAGCATACAAATATCCTCCGGAAGAAAAGGAAACCGTACTGACGGAGGTAGAAGTCAATGTAGGGCGCACCGGGGTGTTGACGCCGACCGGGGTATTCCAGCCGGTAACGCTGGCAGGGACAACGGTAAGCCGTGCAACATTGCATAACCAAGACTTTATTGAAGAAAAAGATATCCGTATCGGCGATACCGTTATCCTGCGCAAAGCGGGGGAGATCATACCGGAAGTTGTTCGGGTGGTCGCCCATGCGGAGGGAGCAGAACCGTATCGTTTGCCGGAAATCTGTCCATCGTGCGGAGAACCAGTACACCGCGAGGAAGGGGAAGCCGCCCTGCGGTGTACGAATCCCGAATGTCCGGCACAGCTGGCCCGGCACTTAATTCATTTTACCAGCCGTGATGCTATGGACATCGATGGCCTTGGCCCGGCGGTGGTGGAACAGCTGCTGAGCAGCGGGTTGGTCAAATCTCCGGCAGATTTGTACCGTTTGCAGGAACAACAGTTGATGGAACTGGAACGGATGGGGAAAAAATCCTCTGAAAACCTGGTAGCGGCTTTGAACCGGTCCAAGGAAAATGATTTGTATCGGTTGATCTATGCGTTAGGAATTCCGCATGTTGGTCTGAAAGCGGCAAAATTGTTGTGTGATAAGTTCCGTACTATCGACGAGATTTTTGCGGCACCGGAAGAGAAAATCGCCGCCATAGAAGGATTTGGAAGCATTATCGCACAAAGCGTGCGGACTTTTTTTGACTTGCCTGGAACAGCGCATCTGATTGGCAGCTTGCGGGATGCCGGCGTGAATATGGTGAACCGTACAGAGGTACAGGATCATCGGCTGCAAGGCAAAGTTTTTGTTCTGACAGGCACATTGCCGGGGATGACGCGTTCGGAAGCGGGAGCGCTGGTGGAAAAGTTTGGAGGAAAAGTATCTTCCAGTGTTTCCAAAAAGACAGACTATGTTCTTGCAGGAGAAGATGCAGGCAGTAAGCTGACCAAAGCGAACCAATTAGGGGTTACGGTAATCAGTGAGGAAGAATTCCTGCGGATGATCGAAGCCCAGTGATTGGGTGAAAATAAGGGCTGATAGGGTTCAGGCGCGCACACAAATTTAGCAGGTCTAATAAATCAAAACCACCCGTTGAATGAAGATGTAAGATAAAGGTAGACAGATGGGAAACCACCATGTTGTCTAGCTTTTCATTATGGTAAAATGAAGTCAGAGGTGGTAATTATGAAGAAAGGGCAAAGTA
>CALWKP010000008.1 GCA_944381295.1 uncultured Clostridia bacterium
CTTTGGATGCGTTGGGTCGAATATTCCGCATTTACGCCATTTTTCCGCGGGCACGGAAGGTCTTCCTTCCTGCACAATCCCTGGGGATGGACGATGTTTTCTTCCCTGGATGAAATCCCGCTTGAACTTGCGCCGGGAGTACGAAACGACGGCCCGCCGGCAGACGGGATCCTTCCGGATCCTCGTGTGGAGACACACAACCGTGACATCATCAACCTGCGCTACGAATTAATCCCTTATCTGTACAATCTTTCGCATGAAGCATGTTCCGGTGTCCCGATTATGCGTCCGTTGTGGTGCTATTACCCGGATGATGAAAAGGCTGCACTGGTTGGGAATGAATATTTCTTTGGGAAAAGCCTCTTGGTCGCACCGGTTACGGAGAAAGGCGCGAAGTCCTGGGATGTTTATCTGCCGCGGGGGGATTGGTATCACTACTGGACAAAGGAGAAACTGGAAGGCGGTCGTACCGTGACGGTGGACGCCCCCTTGGGGAAAATACCGTTGTTTGTCCCGGCGGGAGGTATACTGGCAAAGGCTCCGGTTGTGCAATCCATCAGTAAGGAGAAGCCTGAAGGCTTTGAACCTCTTACGTTTGAGATTTACACAGGTGCCGACGCTTCCTATGAACTGTATGAAGATGATGGTATCAGCTTGGGCTATCAGCGCGGGGAATGCAGCCTGACGAGCGTCGATTGGAATGATGCAAAGCATGCGCTGACAATATCAGGAAAGTCAAACATCTTTTCAGGAAAAACAAGGAAAATTACCGTGAAATTCCTTCCGGAAGGAAAGAAAGAAAAAGTAGAAGTCACTTACGCATAGGAAATACCCGATTTCACAAAAAAAGAAAAACCGTCTGTTGGTGAAAGGAGATACGGAACAGATGTCAAACCTGAACAACAAGACCTTGGGAATCATCCATGCATCCCATATTACCATCCAAGCAATGCAGCCGTATATAGAAAGATATCTGCCGGATGTTTCCATCATGCACCTGTGCGACGATACGATCCAACGCGATAACATAGCGGCCGGGGTTGGGGTGATCCCAAAGCGAAATTATGGAAAATTTGCGGAATACGCCCATAATTTGCAGGAAGCAGGGGTAGATATGATCCTTTTGGCGTGCTCGACATTCAATTATGCAGCAGAACTAGCACGCCCGATGATCGACATTCCCATTGCACAGATCGACCGCCCTATGATGGAAAAGGCTGTGCGCACAGGGAATAAAATAGGACTTTTGGCGACATTGGAGACGACGGTGCCTTCTTCGGAGCGGCTGTTGCAAATCGCAGCAGGAGAAGCGGGAAAAGAAATTGACTGCAAAACAGTACTGTGCAGAGAAGCGTTTGACGCCTATTCGCGCGGGGATGTGGAAACCCATAACCAGATTTTGAAGGGTGCAATTGCGAGACTTTCCCAAGAAGTCGATTGCATCGTAATGGCACAGCTTTCTATGTTGGCATTCGCACCGTTTTTAGGGGAAACTGCGGTTCCTGTTTATAACAGCGGGGAGACGGGATTCGCCAGGGTGCGTGAAATGCTGGAACAGTTTTAAAATTCTTTGCGGGGGAGGAGTGTTGTCATGAGAGAAGGACAGATTGTTTTACAGGAAAAGGCTAGGCAGCTCCGGAAGGACATCGTTGAAATGGTTGGCGTGGGAAAAGCGGGACATTTGGGCGGTTCGTGTTCTTTGGCAGATATTGTGGCAGCCCTGTATTTCAGCAAGATGCGCCATGATCCCCAAAATCCTCGCATGCCGGAACGTGACAGACTGCTGCTCAGCAAAGGACATGCGGCATTGGTACAATATGCAGCATTGGCGGAATGCGGGTATTTCGACAAAAAATGGCTGAAGTCACTGAAACAGCTGCAAAGTCCGCTGCAAGGCCATCCGGATATGAGGAAAACCCCAGGAATTGAAGCAAATACAGGATCTTTGGGGCAGGGGGTTTCGCTGGCAGCGGGTCTGGCAGCGGGTTTGAAGCTGGACAATAACTCAGCTAAAGTGTATGTGGTGGTGGGTGATGGGGAACTTGCGGAAGGCCAGATTTGGGAAGCGCTGATGGCCTCCGTCAATTTCCACTTGGATAACCTGTGCGTTATTTTGGACCGTAACGGGCTGCAGGCAACCGGGAAAACGGATGAGCGGTTTTGCATAGAACCGATCCGGGAAAAATTTTTGGCATTCGGACTGGAAGTCTTTGAGATCGACGGCCATGATATGGGGCAGATCCTGGATGCTTTGGATAAGGCTGACCAGGTCTCGGGCAAGCCAACCGCTATTATCGCGCATACAGTCAAAGGAAAGGGGATCCCTTTTGCAGAGAATGCAGCGGCTTTCCATAATGGGACGCTGACAGAGGAACAGTTTACGACAGCCATGAAAATGCTTGAGGAAGAAGGTGGGCTGGAATGAGCAAGCATAATCAGCGGGAAGCGTATGGAAAAGCGTTGGTACAATTGGGCGGCGAAAACCCGGATATTGTCGTACTGGAAGCGGACTTGGGAAACTCCACCAGAAGTATTTTATTTCAACAAGCCTATCCGGAGCGGTATTTTGAGATGGGGATCGCGGAACAGAATATGACCAGCTTTGCAGGAGGGCTGTCTCTGGCAGGCAAGGTTCCGTTTGTCAATACATTTGCAGTATTTGCCGCAGGCCGTGCTTATGATCAGATCCGCCAGAGCATTGCGACGGCAAAGCTGAATGTAAAAATTGTCGGTTCCAGTGCCGGGTTTTCCGATTTTGGGGATGGAGCTACCCATCAGGCAATTGAGGACATGGCGATCATGGGCGCGATACCGAACATGACAGTGTTGGCGCCCTGTGACGCGCTGGAAACAGTAGAAGCGGTAAAAGCAGCGGCTACACTGGATGGCCCGGTATATTTACGCTTGTGCCGGAATGATCTGGAAGATATTTTCCCGAAAAATATTCCTTATCAAATAGGGGAACCCATAGTGCTGCGCGAAGGGGAGGATATCGCCGTATTTACGACCGGGATTATGGCACATGAAGCGCTGAAGGCGGCCAAAACCCTGGAGGAAGAAGGGATTTCTTTGCATGTTGTCCATGTTCCAGGGATAAAGCCGCTCGATGAGCCTGCCGTTCTCCGGCAGCTATCAGGCAAAAAAGCGGTCATCACCTGTGAGGAACATTCCATAAGAGGCGGACTTTCCATGTTGATCAGCTATCTTCTCCGAAATGAAGGGGTTCCCATGGAATGTGTTGCGGTCATGGATGTATTTGGACAATCCGCAGGCTCCCATGAGGAATTAATGGGGTTTTATGGGCTCGACGCCGGGACAATCTGCCAAAAGGCGCGCAGATTACTTGGAAAGTGAGGAAAGAAAATGATGAAAATAGGGTTTATTGGTTTGGGAATCATGGGGAAGCCGATGGCGTTGAACCTGATCAAAGCAGGATTCTCTCTGTGTGTGTACGATATTGTTCCTTCTGCGGTAAAAATCTTGGAGGATGCAGGAGCAGAAGCTGCGGCATCTCCCCGCGAGGTAGCGGAGAACTGTGAGCTGATCCTGACAATGCTCCCAAATTCTCCGCATGTCAAAGAAGTGTTGTTAGGGGAAGCAGGCGTCCTGGAGGGGATCCGTCCGGGGACGCTGATTGTAGACATGAGCTCCATCGATCCGACCGCTTCCGTAGAGATGGAAAAGGAAGTAGCCAAAAGGGGAGGGGAGATGCTGGACGCGCCGGTAAGCGGCGGGGAACCCAAGGCGATCGACGCGACGCTTTCCTTTATGTGCGGGGGGAAACCGGAAGCTTTTGAACGGGCAAAGCCGATTCTGGAAAAGATGGGTGCCTCGGTGGTGCTGGTAGGGGGCATCGGCAGCGGGAACATGGCAAAGCTGGCGAATCAGATCATGGTTGCCTGTAATATCGCGGCAGTATCGGAGGCGCTTGTCTTGGCGACAAAAGCGGGCGTGGACCCGGAGAGCGTCTATCATGCAGTGCGCGGCGGACTGGCAGGGAGCACGGTGCTTGACGCCAAGGCGCCGATGATGCTGAGCCGTAATTTTGCACCGGGATTCCGGATCGAACTGCATATCAAGGATTTGACGAACGCCATGAACGCGGCACAAGCCGTTGCTATGGAGCTGCCAGTGACAACGCTCGTTCTGGGGATGATGAAACGTTTACAAAAAGAAGGAAAGGAGAAACTCGACCACAGTGCTCTGGTGCAATACTATGAAGAGATCGGGAATGTGGAAGTAAGGCCTCTATGAAACTGGGATGTTGTGTAAATATGCTTGCGGATAAAGCGGATCCTGTGGGAAGGAAATATCTTCCGGTGCTTAAAGAGCTGCATTACGATTTTGTGGAACTTCCTTTAGCGCAGGTGATGGACCTTTCTGAAGAAGAGTTTTCTTCGCTGGTGAATGAATTGGATTACTTGAATCTTTCCTGCATAAGCTGTAATAATTTTTTTCCGGAATCCGTACGCTTGACAGGAGAACATACAGCATCTCCCGAGACCATTCAACAATATCTGGAAAGCTCCTTGCAAAGGGCGGCCCGGTTAGGGGCGGACAAGGTGATTTTTGGAAGCTCCGGAGCGAAAAACATTCCGGAAGGCTATTCCTATGAGCAGGCGTACCGTCAGGTGGTGGAGGTTATGAAAAAGGCATCTGTCATAGCGGGAAGTCTGGGAATCACTATTGGGTTGGAACCTCTGAACCGGATGGAAAGTAATATGATCCTGAATTTAGGAGAAAGCATTCAATTGATGGAGGATGTAGGCTCCCCGCATGTGCGCTTGATGCTGGACTACTACCACTTCATGCTGGAGAATGACAGTATGGAAACTTTATGTTTGCATGCAAAGGAATTTATCCATGTCCATTTAGCCTCACCCCAAGGGAGAAGATTTCCAAGAGCAGAAGACATTGCAATTGTTCTGCTTCTGGAGAAAATGGGATATCGGGAAGGAGTAAGCATAGAAGCGTACTCGGATGATCCCTGTGGAGATTTGGCGTCGATACGCGGAAGTTTTTCGGAATATAAGTGCTGCAAATATCAGAATCCACTTATCCTTACAAAGTGAATCGAAAAACTCACTGCATGATCAAAAAATCGGTCCCCAAATGATCCTGACACAGATCTTATACGGCTTGTTTTCTTGGAATAATGATGCCAACCTCATGGCCTGGGCGGAAATTGGAATTTTCTGTTCAGGCCGTGAGAAATTGTGGATTTGTCCATTTTCGAAAAATCATAAAGCTTTTTCCTTTAAGATTCCAACCGATCGCGCTATTAAGTTCATGCAAAATGCCTCCTGGCAGAATTAGGGCTGCAGCAGAAAAGCCGCAGCTCTAATTCTGCCAGGAGGCATTTCATCTTTCAAAGCTTCCGCTTTTGCATCAATAAAAGCAGGTGGATACAAAATAACAGAAGATAGTTGTCATGCAACACATTCTATTATTTCTTCTTCAATGCGAATCAGCGGTCAGGAATATTATCGTTAAGGGCCTAGCAGCTTCACGACTGCTTTGACGATAGTTGCTTTTTCCGTAATGCTCTTATCCATCGCGTTCTGGATGTCATCAAACGAAAAGACGTCGGTTATGATTCCCTTCAGGTTCACGCGCCCGGATGCGACCGCATCGATCGCCATCGGGTAGATGTGGCGGTACCGGAACACGCTCCTGAGCGTCAGCTCCTTATCCAGCACCTGGCTCACCGGCAGCGTCATTTCGTCCGTCTTGCTGTATCCCACCAGCACGATCGTCGCTTTTGCCCTCCCCGCAACGCAAAGCATCGCTTCCACCACATCTTCCTGGCTCGCATTGATAACGCCGTCCGCGCCGAGTTCCAGTGCTTTGTCCAGGCCTTTCTGCATCACGTCCACCACATAGACCTTGGACACCTCTTCGGCCTTGAGCGCCATCATGCTCACCAACCCGATACAGCCTGCGCCTGTCGCCATGGCCGTCTGGTCGGCGTGTGCTCTACCCTGGTTCGCCGCGTGGAATCCAACCGCCGGTGGCTCGATCGGCGCGCCTTCAAGCGTGCTCACGTTTTCCGGAAGTTTGAAGCAAAGGTCCGCTTCATGCGCTACATATTCCTGGAACCCCGTCTACTGGCGGCGTGGCAAAAAAGATCACATCCGGGCAAAGGTTATACCTTCCTGTGCGGCAGAATTCGCAGTGCCCGCAGGTTTTTCCCGGCTCCGGAGCTACGCGGTCGCCTACCTTCAAATGTGTGACGTTTTTCCCGACTTCTACGACTGTCCCACCTGGCTCGTGTCCCGGGACAAACGGGAATTCCACCACAAAATTCCCGATCCTTCCTGTTTCATAGTGATGCAGGTCGCTCCCGCAGATTCCTACATACTCCAGTTTTACCAGCACTTCGTTATCCGCTGGCTTTGGAATATCCCGTTCCACATATGTCATCTTTTTCAGGCCGGTCATCACCGCCGCTTTCATTTTGCCTTCGATTTTTCCGTTTCTCCTTTCCCCATACAAATTTTTATGCTTTGATCGCTCCTGCCATCATTCTTTTTCCACTTTTTCCTGTAAGAAAATGTAAATAAGTACGGTAGGAATAAGGGAAATAGTAATGGCGGCCATAACTCCGCCATAATCGGCGGACCATTGCGAGAAGAAAGAAAGAATGCCAAAACTCATCAACTGATTATCTTTATCGGAAATAAATACCAGAGGGAATAAGCGGTTATTCCAAATATTAATAAAATTGAGATAGTAGCCGTCACAATGGCCGGGGAAGACACGGGCATAATGATGATCCAAAAAACCTTTCCTGCATTGAATCCATCAATCACAGCAGCTTCTTCCAAATCTGTCGGAATAGACTTCATGAATGCCATCAGGATAAATACTGTGATGGGGATAATTACGCTTTGCATTGGGATCATTAGTCCTGCGATAAAAAGGTATACAGGGACTACTGTAACCGGAATTTGAATTTACATAACACATAAGTTCCCAGAGGCCCTACTAAAATCAGGATGATAATAGAAAGATCACCCACAGGGAATTAACAAATACCCTGCCGATATTTCCGATTTCAAATGCGCGTATGTAATTATCAAACGCGAATCTTTTTGGAAAGGACAGCCGCGATTCAATGAATTCTTCTGTCGTTTTAAACGAAGAAGATATTGCAAAATAGAGTGGATAAATACAAATAACAGCCATGATTGCCATAAACATATATTTGAGAACAGAGGAAAATCTGCTTTCCCGAACTTCTGTGATGCGTATTATCGTTTTTCTCCTTTCCTGTTCCATACTCGATCTGTGCGCAGTTCAACAGCTTTAAGCTGAACAAGGCCATTGCCAGGCTCAGAACAAAAATCAATACGGAAATTGCGCTGCCGATTCCATAGTTGGAATATTTGAAAGCCTCGTTATACAGCAGAGTAGACAAGACCTGCGTTAAACCGTTAGGACCGCCTCCTGTCATAACGAAAACAATATCAAATATTTTTGATGCTGCTTGTGACAATGAGGACGATGGAAGTCTTCATGGGGTCCCAAATAATGGGAAGGATAATGCTGAAAAACGGTGCAGTCCAATTGCGCCATCAATTTCGGCAGCTTCCAGAATGTCTTCCGGAATCCCTGTAATGGCAGCAAAGCCTATTGTCATGTGATACCCAAAGCCGCACCATGCGTTGGCGACGATAATACACAGCAAAGCAGTGCTTGGCTGGATCAACCATCCGGTTTGCCCGTTTGTAATATCCAAGCTTAAAAGAATAGAATTCAAGATCCCGTCCTCGTTTGGGCCAAAAATAAACTTCCATAAAAGTGATGTTGCCGTCATGGGCAAAATGACTGCAGAAAAAAGGTGGTCTTGAAAAAGCGATACCCTTTGCAATAACTGGAGAGCAGGTATGCCAAAAAAATATCCCCAAGGGATCTGCAGTATTAAGTTCAATGGAGATGAGGATTACATTCTGGTAGTGGGAATCTATTGTGACTAAGAGGTAGCAACATGGAGAAAAAGGATTTTCTCAAAGGAACAAAACCAAGAGAAATATTTGTGTATATCTGTGAGCGAATTGCGGAACCTTTGATTCCATTGGGTTACAAGTACCGCAAAAGTAAAAATGACATCTACAAGAAAAACGGGATTTTTGTGTTCAGTTTTTGGTTTCAGCCATCCATCCGCTTTGGCTCTACTACTTTTCTTGCCCATTTTGATGTGAGTTCTCCATCGTTTGCCCAGTGGTGCAATAGAAAAGAGGGATGTAACGATTCCTTGGGAGGTATTGTGGGTACTTCCCTTGCCCGTTTGACCCGGCGATATGACGATTGGCTTACTTATGATGTGTCAACGTATGTAGAACGAGAACGCTCCATCCGGAGATTTCTGAGCAGATTCAGGAATACACTTTGCCGTTTTTCGCCCGGTTTTCTGATTTGGAAACCCTGCTGGATGATGTGGAGCGAGAAGGGTTCTTTCCACACCGAAAAGGCTTTGACTCAAAAAAGCACAATCAAGAAGTCATCCAGTTCTTGCGTGAATATCTTCAAAATCAGTGACATAATGGGGTGTTGAGTAGACCAGAAAACGGAATTTGAAAGTCGGTGAGTTCACTTGAAGGTTTTACATTGAGAGAATAGAACACAACTTTTCTTTTGTAGAAAAAACTTTAAGCTTGAAGAAAAAAGAGATAAAGAGATAAGGAAAAACGCGAATGGAAATTATAAAACTTAATGATGGCAATAAAAGAAAGTATATCGACTTATTATTGATAGCTGACGAACAGGAAAGTATGATAGACAAGTATCTTGAACGCGGCGAAATGTTTGTTCTTAACGACAATGGAGTAAAGGCTGAATGTGTAGTTACGAATGAGGAGGACGGCATTTATGAGCTTAAAAATATTGCGGTTATGCCTGACAGTCAACGAAGGGGCTATGGCAAAAGACTTATTGATTATCTGTTTTTTCATTACATTGACTGTAAAACGTTACTTGTCGGAACTGGTGACGTTCCTTCAGCACTCTGCTTCTACCACAAATGCGGCTTTATAGAATCACATCGCATAAAGAATTTTTTTTACGGACAACTACGACCATCTGATATTTGAAGATGGGAAGCAGCTTGTTGATATGGTCTATTTGAAACGGGAACGCTAACATTTTGTTTGCTATGCTGATTTATTTCCAATTTATCAAGTAGCTAAATTCAATATTTTTTATAGAAACATTGATTTGAAAATAGGAGCATATCAATTTGCTGTCGGAGCAAATATTACAGAAAATCTTCACGTCATATGCAGAGGCATTACAGAGGCGGCGAAACAAAATATTCGTCTGTTGGTTTTTCCCGAGTGTGCGTTGACGGAATATCCACCTCAAGACATAAAATCTTCTGCAAATGTAAATTTTTATGAATTAAATATGGCATATCGGAAAATTGAAAAAATGGCGAAAGAATATGATATGTATATCCTTGTCGGTACGATTACAAAAGAGGAAAATGAATTTTATAATAGTGCAAGGTTGATAACACCAAGCGAAAAAACAAAGGACTATCATAAAAAGCTTTATGGGGATGGATAAAGATAATTTTTCCGAGGGTAATAAAGATGGCATAATTGTAATTGACGGCATAAAAATAGGTATTAGAATTTGTTTTGAAGTACGTTTTCCTGAATCTTTTAGGGAATTGTATCGAGAGAATACCGCACTCAATATTATACTGTTTTATGATGTGGCAGATAGCGATGACATCGAAAGATATGAGTTAATAAAATCGCATATCAAAACGAGAGCAGTTGAAAATGTAACATATACAATGGCGGTAAACAGTATTCATCCGTATCAAACGGCACCGACAGGGATCTTTGATAAATCCGGTCGCACTCTCTATGAACTTAAACGAAATCGAGAAGATTTATTAATATTTGATTATGAAAACACAGCAGATGATTTCGGAGAAAAAGGTAGACGAATCATTTCCGATGCGCTCACAGATAACTACTAGCTATTAATGGCTTGGAGTTATTCCAAGAAGCAAAAATATGGTGTGTTTTTACGGAAAAGTTTCTCCTTTTCCTATGCTTGTTGCGGAACTTTTGAAGCCTATTTTCCGGTGGAAAATTTGCGAAAAGGAACGAAATAGAAAGAACATCTCAACAACGAATAGCAGTTTTGTGCTGCGAGAAATACCACACAGTTAAAAGCTGATTTTGAAGGCAAATGTATAAACTTCTTTATCACATGAAAACCAAGCCTGTAAAATCCTTATTTTCCATACTTATTCTGTCTTTACTTCGTAACACAACAAAAGTATAAATTGAGATTTCAATTCTATGAAAGATCGGAAAATGATGATTTGGCAGGATATATTTCTGACGATTTTGGTTTGATAACAGACAGCATTATGCTGGACTATTCTGACGAATGGCTGGACAAGTTGATCTCCTGCTATGAAGAAGCCAAAATACCTTGTGGAATACTCGAAAGGAGGCTGTAATATGGGACTTGATATCTATGCCGGAACGCTGACCCGGTATTACGTACATAACTGGAAATCTGTCGTACAGCAGTGGGCCGAAGAAAACGGTTATTCTTTCCAAAAAGTCACGCCGGACGGAGAGACTGTAACGGACGAGGAACTGAGCCCTGATGAAGTACAGGAAGCCGTAGAAAACTGGCGGGATCAAATCCTTTCGGCAATCGTTCAGCCGGGACAAGAACCCTATGCTCCCTGGTGGGAAGACAATGAAAAGCCCTATTACACCGATAAGCCGGATTGGGATGCTTTTGGCGCGATGCTGCTGGTAGCAGCCTGCTATACATATGGCGAACCAGTGCCGCCTACGGTGGAAAAGGATTGGAACTTCATGGAATA
>CALWKP010000009.1 GCA_944381295.1 uncultured Clostridia bacterium
GGAGGACTGTTGCGGTCCATATTGACCTTTCCGACGAACGCCTGAACTCCGGTACGGTCAAGAAGCTCCATCAAAAGATGAGTAGAATTCCGGTGGATTGTGCCAAAGATCACGGCGCGGGTGGTGGCACTGTATTTGAGATCCTCAGCAAAGCGTGCATAAGCGCTGGCTGCGTAAGACTCGTCAGCATATTTTTGTTCTTCGGGAAAAGTATAGGCTTCCAGCCAATCAAGAAGTTCTTTGTCCATGCCGATGCCCCGATTCGGATATTGAGGGGCGTGGGTGTGAAGATCAACAAGACCGGGAATGATAAGGGCCTGGCCAAAATCCCTGACAGGGATACCGTTATATTGTGCAGGAAGTTGTGGGAACACGCCCATAGAGACGCCCTGGTTACATACCGCATAGGCGTTTTCGAGGACATGTAAGGAATCCGGTTTCTCTGACCAAAGAAAGGTACCTTTGAGAGCGAATAAATCAGTTGTCATAAAATCCCCCCTATCTGTTTCGAACAGTCATAAAAATTCTTCCGACAGAAAGGTATCAATAGTCATACTTTTCAAGAAGATCTACTCATATGATAGTATAAATAGGAGAGAATTACAAGAATGAAACAAAAAAATATTTAAATTTCCATAAAAAATAGGCAAGTAAACAAGGGACTGAAACTTGGATATAGACAAACTATGGGGAAAAGAGATATAATAAAGAAAAGTAATACTTTGAAATGCAAAAGAAGAAAATCCTGCTGGATGCCGGGTACAGTAGAACAGTAGGAAGCCTGCGGGGAATGGAGAGAGGGAATCATTATATGGAAAAAAATGAGATTTCGAGCCTTAGTGGGAGCCTGATGTCAACCAAGATCACATCATTGCTGATCCGGGAATTGAAAACGGGAATCTATGCGCAGGCGGAGCGTCTGCCGGCAGAAATGGAACTGGCGGCGGAATTGGGAGTTAGTCGGACAGTGATCCGGGATGCGCTTGGAAATCTTGAAAATGCAGGATTCATTGAACGGGTACGAGGGATCGGCACGGTAGTCAACCGGAATATTGTAGAATTGAATTCCAGGCTGGATTTTAAGCTGGAATATAATGACATGATCCAGGGGATCGGGTTCACCGCATCGGCAGACAATATCATTTTGAAGGAAGAACCCGCAGATGAAAATATCGCAGAAAAACTGGAAATCGATCAGGGAGCACGAATTGTATGCTGCCAGAAACGGATGCTGGCAGGGACAGTGCCGGCAATTTATTCGATCGATTGTATCCCGTTGGAGCTGTTTGGCAAGGTGAACTATACGGCGCTGGACTGGTCGCAGCCGGTGTTTGACCTGTTGAGCCACTACTGCGGGCTGACGATCCTGAACAGTCTGACATCGGTATCAGCGACAAATGCTACGCCGATGATCCGCGCAAAGCTGGACGTGAAGGAACAGCCGCTGCTGTTATTGGAGGAGGTTTCCTTCTGCAAGCTGAACCGTCCGATTTTGTATTCGCTTTCGTTCTACACAGACTTTTTCCATTTTTCTCTTTTGAGAAAGAAGTTTTAAGAGAGTATTATTCCGCGGGGATACCACCTATTCGCGTTTTGTAATAAAAAATGAGGGAAAAGTGTACGGTTCATTTTCAAAAGAAAATAATAAGGAGATCTGCAATGCGAGTAGGATTTTTACAATATGATATTGTGCATGATGTAAATCAAAATCTTGAGCATTTGCAATGCTATTTACAACAACAGAAATGTGAAGTTGTGATCCTTCCGGAATTATCTATGTGCGGATACTTGTTTGAAAGTCGCAGAGAATTGTTCTTGAGCGCTGAATATGTTCCATCTGGAATGTCCACGCAGGCTATGCTTGCTCTCTCGAAACAATATTCTTGTACGATTATTTTTGGCCTTGCTGAGAGAGAAAAGGAAAAGGTATTTAATACTGCGGTAGTTGTCAGCAAAGGCCGATACATAGGTAAATATAGAAAAATACATCTGTCAGATTTTGAAAAGAAATTATTTGACAGAGGAAATGAAAATGTAATTTTTGAAGTAGACGGGATAAAAATAGGCGTTCAAATATGTTTTGATTTATGGTTTCCTGAGATATCCAGAGAACAGCTTCGTATGGGAGCAGATATTTTATGTGTACTAGCAAACTTTGGCGGAGAAACAACATACCATATTTCAAAAATACGAGCTATTGAAAATTTAACACCATTAGTTCTTTGTAATCGGATCGGATCAGAATCGATTCCTGGAATGGACGCAGAATTTCTTGGAAAAAGCACAGTAGTAGATGCTTCTGGTCAGCGGGTCTATATTGCTCCCGAAAAAGAGGAAGACTTTGGTTTATGTGATATTGATCTTGGTAAAATGAGATCAAATGTAATTTGTAGCAACTTTGATAGCGAAATCGCTTTTCATTACCAAACGTCCTAAGAACACAAAAAGTGCAGGTCAATACTTCCCTGATAAGAGTAGTCTTTTGTCCTGCGGAGTTTCTTTTGTAGGAGGAAATTAACTTGCTCAAAATGTTGGTGTCACGCCGGTCTGAAAAGGTGGGTAAATCTATCTTGTTTGTGCTGCTTCTGTGGTTAACCTAAGCAGGTACATAGCTTGTGCGGTAATGGGCCAGCGGAAAATAGTAAGGGTATGAAGAAATTTAGAAGAAGGTTATTAAGATGAAAAAAGAGATTGCTTTTCGATACGCAGAACGAAAAGATGTGCAGTTGATTTTGCAATTTATAAAGGAACTCGCCGATTATGAAAAGATGTTACAGGAAGTTATTGCCGATGAAGCAACATTGGAAGAATGGATTTTTGACAAGCAGAAAGCAGAGGTTATTTTTGCTGTTGTAGATGGAAAAGAGGTTGGTTTTGCACTTTTCTTTCACAATTTTTCTACGTTTCTTGGTCGGGCAGGAATTTATCTGGAAGACCTGTTTGTGAAACCGGAATACCGTGGGAACGGCTATGGAAAAGCAATTTTGAAAAAGTTGGCATCGATTGCCGTTGAGCGGAAATGTGGGCGCTTGGAATGGTGGTGCCTTGACTGGAATAAACCCAGTATTGATTTTTATTTGTCGCTCGGAGCGGAACCGATGTCAGATTGGACAGTATATCGCATTACGGGCGATATACTGACCCAACTTGCAGAATAAGGTTTGCTCTGACTTCTAAAAAACCAATACCGAAAACTGCGGGGACGGCAAGGCTAGAAAAGCCTTACCGTCCCCGAAATGTTCTTTTTATTCTCTGCCCGGCCTATGGTCAACGGGCAGTTTTTTAGGATTGTTTACGGAAAAGCCCGCAGCTTATTCCGCTTTGCGTTCCTTTGCTTTCTTTTCCAATGCGAGCAGGGTTTCCTGCGGATTTTTGACCTTTGCAAGGAAGATCATCGCTGCGATGATATACGGT
>CALWKP010000010.1 GCA_944381295.1 uncultured Clostridia bacterium
GTTGGTAGCGTATGGCGCATCGGCGAGGGTCGCACGGAGCGCAGTGAATACAGCGCGGAAAGAGGGCTTGAAAGTAGGTCTGATTCGTCCGATTACCTTGTGGCCGTATCCGGTGGACGCCATAGAGAAGGTCGTTGGAACGGCAAAAGCGTTCCTGTGTGTTGAAATGAGCATGGGACAGATGGTGGACGACGTTCGCCTGACGGTCAACGGACGCAAGCCGGTACATTTTTATGGGCGTACCGGAGGGGTTATCCCGACGCCCAACGAGGTCTTGGAAGAGATCCGCAAGATAGCGGGAGGTGTGGAATAATGGCAGTTGTGTTCAAGAGGCCGCATGCGTTAGCGGATGCGCCGTTCCATTATTGCCCGGGCTGCACTCACGGAATCGTACACCGCCTGGTGGCAGAGGTCCTGGATGAACTGGGAGTAGAAGGAAATGCCGTAGGGGTGGCGTCGGTAGGCTGTTCGGTCATGAGCTATGATTATTTTAACTGTGATATGGTGCAGGCTCCGCACGGACGCGCGCCGGCAGTAGCGACGGGATTGAAGCGTGCGCGTCCGGAAAATGTAGTGTTTACTTATCAAGGCGACGGAGATCTTGCGGCGATCGGTACCGCAGAGACTGTACATGCGGCGACACGTGGGGAAAATATCACCGTAATTTTCATCAATAACGCGATTTATGGAATGACAGGCGGGCAGATGGCTCCGACGAGTTTGCCGGGGCAGGTGACGCAGACGACGCCATATGGCCGCGATATCAAGACAGCCGGATATCCGATCCGGGTTTGTGAGATGCTTTCTACACTGGACGGCGTTGCATTGGCGCAGCGTGTGACAGTGGATTGCGTGAAAAATGTCAATATTGCGAAGAAAGCGATCCGTAAAGCGTTTGAAAACCAGATTGCCGGACGGGGATATTCCATCGTGGAAGTGGTATCGACCTGCCCGACAAACTGGGGACTTTCTCCGAAAGACGCTTTGGAATGGTTGAGGAATAATATGCTGCCGTACTATCCGCTTGGCGTGTATAAGGACGTCACAGCAGAAGGAGGCGCATCCAAATGAGTGAAAGCTTGAATATTGTGCTGGCTGGTTTCGGCGGACAGGGCATCCTGTTTGCCGGAAAAGTGGCAGCGTACGCTGGATTGATTGACAATAAGGAAATTTCATGGCTGCCCTCTTATGGTCCGGAAATGCGCGGAGGCACAGCAAATTGCAGTGTGTGTATTTCCGAGCAGCCGATTGGTTCGCCGTTGGTGGTCAATCCGAATGTGTTGATCGTGATGAATCGCCCGTCGCTGGATAAATTCATCGGTGATGTCGAGCCTGGCGGAGTGGTGATCGTAGACAGTGCGCTGATTCAGACAAAAGTGGAACGCGACGATGTGCGGGTATTCTATGTCCCTGCAACTTCGATGGCGGAAGAACATGGCCTGAAAGGATTAGCGAACATGATTCTTGTTGGGAAAATGTTCCAGGAAACAAAGTTCTGCACAGAAGACGCACTCGAGAAAGCACTGGGGAAATGTGTCCCGCCGCGGAAAGCGGAATTGATGGGCTCGAATCAGGCGGCCTTGAAATTAGGAATGGAATATCAGGGATAATTTTCCGAAAGTATTATAAAAACGGCCTTGGCTTTATGAGCCAGGGCCGTTTTTCATGAGAAAAGTATTACCTCAAGGGATTTTGATGATAATTCTTGTGGAAATATGAGGTTCTGATTGAATTTCCATGGAACATTTCTCCCCGTAGATACATTGTAAGCGAAATTGAATGTTGTGGATCCCAATGCTCTCTTCGGGACAAGTATAAATTTTTTGCAGGGTTCTTCCATCGATTCCGGAGCCATTGTCCTCAATCATAAAGATACGGTGATCGCCGTCTGTTTTTGCCGTGATTCGAATTACCCCTTGATAGGGCAGGCTTTCAAATCCATGAACAATACAATTCTCCACAAAAGGCTGCAAGAAAAATTTAGGTACGGAGGTTTCCAGGAGATTAGGATCGATTTCAGCATAGAAAACAAATTTATTTTTATAACGTCTTTGCATGATTTTGAGATAATTTTCTGTGTGGGTCCAATCCTGAGAAAACACGACAAGACTGTCTTTCGTATTTAACGTGTAATCCATCATCTGGGAAAGCTCAATGACCATATCGCTCAAATCATCTTCCCCTTTCTGAATCAATGCAAGATTGATAATATTGAGAGAGTTTAGAATAAAATGAGGATTCAGTTGAAGATTATAGGCGTTAAGTTCAGCTTCTTTTTTTAAGATGACCATCTCATAATTTTCCCGAATTAATTGTCGAATCCGGGTATTCATCCGGTTAAAGCGCCGGATCAGGCGCCGGATTTCAGAAAAACCGGATTCTGGTACAGGATTGTCAAAATCGCCGGAACCGCTGGCTTTAATCCCTTTGCGTAAGGCGTCCAATGGCTGTAAAACCCCGTTAGAGATTAACATGACGACGATCAAGGGAAGAATGGTCAGAATAATAAAAATGAAAGCCAGATTCCCGGAAATATCCTGGATGAACTCTTCCATTAAGGTGCTGCGGCGTACAATGACACCAGCCATCCAGCCGGTCACATTGGAAACATCGTAACACATGATGAAATCATCACCATCAAGCTTCAACTGTTCGACCCCACTCTTGTTCCGGAACGCTTCATCAAGCCACCCATAATTAAGTTTTGCGCCGGCATAAGTAGGATTGGTATGGGAAATGACAGTCCCGTCAGGAGAGATGATAAAATAAGGACCTTTGGAAGAAAAATCTGAGGTAGAGAAAACATCACTGTAAACATCGTCCCAAAAATTGATGACCAGAATCGCATAATCATTATCAAATTTCTGGATCAATTTAGCAGCAGAAAACACTTTTTCATACGACGCGTTTTCAGAAGGAATATAATCCTGAGAATATTCTTCAAAAAAGTGATAGGTAGGAATCCATACTGTTTCACCTTCCCCATTCATAGCTTCACGATAGACGTTACTTTGTGGAAAATTAGCTGCGGGAATGATATTAGAGGAACGTATGGGACCATAAGACATGCGCTTTGTCATAATATTTACCGAAAAAACATCGTTGCTATATACTGCTTATGTCATATTAAAGAGTTAACAATATATGCCATAAAAAACAAGAAATTGAGGGTCAAGCTACATTGTACCTTGACCCTCAATTTCTGCTTTACCATCACAACCACATCAAAATGGTAAAGCAAGTTAAAAAAATAATATCCATTTGTTGGAATAGAAAATACTCTGGTAACAAAAAATCAGACGAACAATAAATGTTCGTCTGGTGTATATTTGGTGGAGATGAGGAGAGTCGAACTCCTGTCCGAAAGCCACTTGCCAAAGCTTTCTACGAGTGTATCCGATTTTTTAACATTCCCTTGGCAGAACCCCAACCGGCAGGGTTTCTGCTTTAGTAGCCTTTAAGCCGTGACAGAGGTAAAGGCGTAGCCCTGTTCACGTTCACCGCTAAATGACGCCTTTATCCAGGCCGCGGTAATCCCGGTAAAGACGAGCTGCTTTTAATTAAGCAGCGTACGCCATCCTATAGTTATAGTTAGCGCTAGTGTTTTCAGTTTTGTCGTTTATTTTTAAACCGCTGGTTTTATAGCGGTCCAGCTCCGCTACTCGCTTACTCTGGTTCACAACCCCCGTCGAAACCTTTACATCCCCGTATTTTCCGCATTATGTGCGAATTTTTTCTTTCATCGCACGATCAATATCTCTTTTGGCTGCTCGTGTTGCCATATCCTGCCGCTTGTCATACAGCTTTTTGCCTTTGCAAAGGCCAACCTGCACTTTCACCCGTGAACCTTTAAAATACAACGATAACGGAATGAGTGCATATCCATCCTGTTTCACAAGACCGAATAAGCGCATGATCTCTCTTTTATGCATCAACAGCCGCCGTACGCGCATCGGATCACGATTGAAAATATTCCCTTGCTCGTACGGGCTGATATGCATTCCATTTACATAAAGTTCCCCGTGGTCTACGGAACACCAGGCATCTTTCAAATTGACGCGCCCCTGACGGATTGACTTCACTTCCGTCCCGCACAATTCAATTCCAGCTTCCATACTCTCTTCTACAAAGTAGTCATGGTATGCTTTTTTATTTTGTGCAATTGTTTTTAAAGATTCTCCCATAAAAAAGCCACCTGCCTTTGCAAGGATAACGATAGCATAAATCCCTGGAAAAGTCAACGATTATGGAACCCTATCGTTCGACAGTTATAATTCGCTTCGCCCTTCAATCGACCTGGTTAGTGTTACTTCGTCAGCATATTCCAAATCCCCTCCCACAGGGATTCCATAAGCCAAACGAGTGACCTTGATCCCTAGCGGTTTAATGAGCCGCGACAAATACATTGCAGTCGCTTCCCCTTCTACCGTTGGATTTGTCGCCATGATGACTTCTTTTACTTCCGGGTTGTTGAGTCGGGCCAGCAACTCTTTTACACACAATTGATCCGGCCCAACTCCACTTAACGGTGAAATTGCCCCATGGAGAACATGATAAGTTGCGTGAAATTCGTTGGTACGTTCCAGCGCCATCACATCTCTGGGGTCTTCCACCACACAAATTACCGATCGATCTCGTTGTTGGTTCCTGCATACTGGACAAAGTTCCTCATCTGTCAAATTGCAGCAAACTTTACAATAATGAATTTTTTCATGGGCATCCAGAATTGCCTGTGCAAAACTCTCTGCATTTTCTTTCGGCATACTCAACACATGGTAAGCCAGCCGTTGCGCTGTTTTGTGACCAATCCCCGGTAAGCGTTCAAACTGTTCCACCAACCGGTCAAGCGGCGCTACATGATATGTTGGCATGTCTTCAGAAGATCCCCGGTACGTTTAAGCCGCCGGAAATTTTCTCCATGGTTTCCGACTTATCTGCAGCTGCAGCTCTTAGTGCTTCATTTGTTGCTGCTATAATCAGGTCACCTAACATTTCAACATCCTCCGGATCAACTACTTCCGGCGAAATTTCCATGCTCTTAATTTCCATTTTTCCGCTCACAACAACTTTTACAGCATTTCCACCTGCCGTCGCCGGATATTCTTTTTCCTCCAGCTCTGCAGTCGCCTTATCCATGCTTTCCTGAAGCTTTTGTGCCTGACGCGCTAACTGCTGCAAATTTGCGGCTCCGCCGCCCCCGTAACCTTGTGGTAATCTTGCTTTCATCGTGATTTTTCCTCCATTTTACTTTTTTATCACTTCAATCCCCGCTTCTTCTGCCAGCCCTGCCAGCTCCGTTAACGGGTCGTTTTCTTCTTTCTTTTCCTGCTTTTTATAGGGTCCCAATTTATAGACTCTCCCTGTTACCTGACGAATCGCATCTCGCATCTTATCACGCTGAGATGACCGTCGCAACAGTTCAAATGCCATATCCTTCGCATCGATCAATACATAATCCCCGCTCACATAGGCTGCCGACCCTGTGAACGCCGCTGCAATCGACTGGGAATATCCCCGTAATTCCTGTAAGATCTCCGGCCAAGAGGTCAATCTCTGTGCATTCTCCTGAATTTCTTCCATGGACCGTGCCTGTTTTGTTGGAGTTTCCTGGACAGTCGGTTTCACTTGTTCTTTTTCTACAGAAGACGGCTGTTCTTGCATCACCGGTCGTTCTTCTGTCTTTGTCAGTGCAGTGGGCATCGTTGTTGGAGGAATACTCGCTCTCTGTACGCTTGCCCCGCGCTCCAGCGCAGTAATTCTCCGAACAATGGCATCCATCGAACTATCCAGTTCCGGCGAACATAATTTGATCATCGTCATTTCCATTTCTGTTCGCCGATCCCCGCCACGATACATCCGTTCTAACGCGGACTGCATGGCATCCAAACAATGCAAAATCTCCGGCAATGGCGTTGCTACCGCAACCTGCGTCATGCGTTCAAACTCTTCATCTGTCGTCACGATCAGCGGACGCGCATCCTTCATTGTTTTAATCAGCATCAGATTCCGAAAATGTGCTGACAATTCTTCGCATAAACGCGCCATATCTTTTGATTCCCGGTGAAGTCCGTCGATCAATTCCATTGCGCACGCCGAATCCCGATTGCGTATGGCATCCGTTAATGCGAACAAGTGCTCTTTCCCCGCAAGTCCCGCAGTCTGATTCACAACCTCCACCGTAATCTCACGGCTTCGTCCCATACACTGATCCAACAAGGATAATGCATCCCGTAATGCTCCATCTGCTAAACGCGCAATCAATAAACCTGCCTGAGGGTCAAGCTGTGCCCCTTCCTGTTCCGTAACATAGGTCAAGCGCTCCAGAATTGATTCCGGTGCAATTCTACGGAAATCGAATCTCTGGCATCTCGAAAGTATAGTCGCGGGAAGTTTATGCACCTCCGTCGTTGCCAGAATAAAGATAACATGTGCAGGGGGTTCTTCCAAAGTCTTTAACAGGGCGTTGAATGCTCCCACCGAAAGCATGTGGACTTCGTCAATGATATATACCCGATATTTCGCCGCCGCTGGTGTAAAATTAGCTTCTTCCCGCAGTGTCCGGATATTTTCTACCCCGTTATTGCTCGCCGCGTCGATTTCCACAATATCCATGACCGACCCGTTATCCACACCCTGGCAGATTTCACATTCTCCACAAGGATCCCCGTCCTGCGGGTTCAGACAATTGACCGCTTTTGCTAAAATTTTAGCACATGTGGTTTTTCCAGTCCCGCGCGAACCTGTAAACAGGTAGGCATGCGCAATGCGACCACTTTGAAGTTCCTTCTTCAAAGTGACTGTGACCTGTGGTTGGCCTACTACATCAGCAAAGAAACGAGGGCGCCATTTTCGATATAACACCTGATACATTCCGTCCCACCGCCTTTCCTTGCGATTACGAAAGCAAAAGCAAGACAGCCGTATTTTACGGTGCCGTGCTTTAAGATATACGGACGGACAGACAACCTGTATCGCACAGGGCAACTCCGCTTAATGCTGCTCGGTTCCCCGCCTGACATGGTTCACGGCGCCCCGCCGTACAGAGCCCGCCCGCCCGCATATCTTACCGCACGCTTTTTCTGCCTTGCTTCTCTTTGCTGTAATATTATAAACTATTCTTCCCCAAAAGGCAACACTCATCCCAAAAATTCCAAAAAAGTCTTTTTTCGGAAAATTTTACAGCGGCGAAGCATCCGGGATACTCCGCCGCTGCCATCAGATCACTTACAGAATAATTTCCCCATCCACTGTGCCGGTAAGTCCAGCTGCATTGGATTCATCGGTATCAATATGCATTGCTGCCGCATAATTCTTGCTCACGCGAACGATAACATCCCCGAACACCAGATTACGGCCGTTGTCTCCGACTTTTACAGAAACGATCTGTTTATCCTGAACGCCGGCTTTTTCTGCATCTTCCGGAGTAAAGTGGATATGGCGCTGTGCAGCAATCACACCATAAGGAATATCCACTTCACCGTTCGGCCCAATCAACTTACAGCCAGGGGTCCCTTCCAGACAGCCGGATTCACGAATCGGCGGATTAATCCCCAGTTTACGAGCATCTGTCAAAGCGACTTCGACCTGGGTCTCCGGGCGAACCGGACCAAGGATCGACATTTTCAGCGAACCTTTCGGGCCAACAACTTCGACTTTTTCGTTTGTTGCAAACTGGCCAGGCTGCGATAACGCTTTTTTGAAGCTCAACTCAGCATTTTCTCCGAACAGGATCTTTAAATCCTTTTCCGACACGTGCAAATGGCGCGCGGAAGTTTCTACCATAATTTTCAATGGAAACATCTCCTCATCGAACCCTGATGAAACAGGATGATTTATTTCTGTTTTTATTGTACTGCATCTGCCGAAAAAATTCAACCGCAAATCCGAACAAGGGGACTTTTTGTCTGATTTTAAAGATTTTAGCGGCCTCCATTTTTAGAGGGGTAGCACTGTCCGATGCTTTGTGGTACAATTACCACAGCAATGCAAGAGCGCGCCTGCGGCGGGCAAGCCGGGCGGCATCGCTGCCAGAAGGGAATACCCTGGGCGACCGCCCGGTTGCGCAATCTGCTCCCGGGTCAAAACGCCTGCGGCGGGCAAGTGCGGTACAATAACCGCAAGGAGGCAGGGAACCTGTATACGCCTGCCGCTTTGGGGAGAACCTGCGGAGCCTGCACGGATTTTCCTGCGCAAAGGACAATATTCAGAAAGAAAGTAGGACTTATTTATGGAATATACTTGGGAAACTTTAGAACAGGAATGTTTATCATGCAGAAAATGCAGCCTATGTGAAACCAGGACAAATGTAGTATTTGGTGTTGGAAATAAGAGCGCTGACATTTTGTTTATCGGGGAAGGGCCCGGACAAAACGAAGACCTGCAAGGGGAACCTTTCGTGGGACGCGGCGGCCAGCTGTTGGACAAAATGCTTGCTGCTGTTGATCTGGATCGAAAAACCAACATCTATATTGCAAATATCGTAAAATGCCGTCCACCGCAAAACCGCGATCCATTGCCGGAAGAGCAAGATGCCTGTATCAATTGGCTTCGGGAACAAGTCCGGTTGCTGCGCCCGAAGATCATTGTCTGTTTGGGACGCATTGCTGCTGCAAAGCTCATTAAGCCCGATATCAAGATCACCAAAGAGCATGGCATCTTTTTTGAGAAAAACGGCGTGCTGATGATGGCAACATTACATCCGGCTGCTCTCTTGCGCAATCCAGGACAAAAGCCCGGCGCTTTTGAAGATTTCCTCAAATTGAGGGAAAAACTGGATGAATTGAGTATCCAATAATTACTCTCAGGAATTACAAAATGCATTTCTGTTATAAAAATAGACTGGCAAAACAATTCTTCAAAAAGCTCAAATGAAATGTTCCGGGTAGCTATATGAGACGATTCCGCTAGGAGGTCATGATGATGAGTATCCAAGAGGTTAAAAAATATTATGACGAAAATGCTGTAAAAGAATGGGAACGTTTGGAAGAGCATCCATTTGAGTTTATTTTCACGACATATCGGATGGATCCGTATATCCACAGCGGCGATAAAATTCTTGATATCGGCGGCGGACCGGGCAGATACTCCATTTATTATGCCAAAAAGGGCTGCGATGTCACGCTTGTGGATCTGTCTTTGGGGAATATTGAATTGGCAAAAGCGAAAGCAGCGGAAAACCATGTGGTTTTTCAGACGAAAGTTGGGAATTGTCTCGATATCGACTCTATGGAACTGGATATGTATGACCATGTTTTCCTTATGGGGCCGCTCTACCATCTTTTAGAGAAAGAGGAGAGGGAAAAGGCAGTTGAGCTTGCATTAAAGCATTTGAAGCCAGGCGGAGATTTCTACTGTTCCTTTATTTTAAGTTTCGCCGGATTGATTTATGACTTAAAGAATGGACCGGGCTATTTGCCAGAAGATTTGGAGGACGAATGCAAGGCAAAGCTGATCGATGCTATCGTCACTGGAACAGAATACACCGGTCCGGCCTTTACCTCGGTTTGTTTTTTGAATCAACACGAAATCGAACCTTTCCTAGAACCATTCGGGCTTGAAAAACTGCATCTTTTCGGCCAAGAAGGATTCCTTGCATTAAACGAAAAACAACTGAAAGAGTGTAAGCGTCAAATCAACCAGCGACTTGTCAGGGAAGAATGCCTCTGCCAAACTATAAGAGTCTGAAATAGTACACGATAGTACCGGATAGTATCCAAGATTCTGAGGTAGTGAGGTGCAAAC
>CALWKP010000011.1 GCA_944381295.1 uncultured Clostridia bacterium
ATTGGAAACATCAGGCATACATTCCTTTCCTCTCTTTGATTCTGATACCTAAAAACGGACGCTTTGGAATTCCACTTCCCATAAACGCCAACGTTAATAAAGACCACAAATACTGGAAGAGCTCACAAACTATATTAGTCATACCTATTATACTGTCTTTACTATAAAATTACAAGCAGAGAATCCGATTTTCCCGGATTTTCCCTATTTTATTGGAATTGATTTTTATTTTTCATGCAACCAAAGGCAATTTATCTTTCAAAATTCCAAAGCCAGCCAGTTACATAACTCTTGAAATACTGGTGCACATATGCTACCGCCCTTTTCTTCATCTTCGCCTAAAACGACGATCGCATATTTTGGTTCCGTTAGCGGATAAAACCCCGCATACCATGCTTGGATGACTTCTCGGTCACCCTCAAGGACACCTGTTTGCGCAGTACCTGTTTTTGCTCCCGCCATACCGATCAGCGGTCTTCCTCCTCTTCCCGTCCCATGGTCTACGGAAGCAGCCATAAACTCTTTCAGCTTTTTGGCTGTTTCCTGACTGATTACACGAACTTCCTCTTGGTTGGGAGTCTGTTCCACCCATTGTTTTGCAGAATCTACCAAACCTTCGACAAGAACAGGTTCAGAATACATTCCGTCATTTGCAATACATCGTACCATGGCTGCAATTTGAAGCGGAGTTGCCAGTAAAGAGCCTTGTCCAAACGAAAAATTAGCTAGTGTTTGTAGATTTTGAAGTTCTTCTTCTGTGGGAAGGTTTCCGGCTTTGGAAAAAATTCCAGGTGCCAGCTCTTGCGATTTCCCAAAGCCAAAAGCTCCTGCCATTTCTAAAAATTCCTTTGGAGTAACTTTTTGCATCAGGTCAATAAAATAGACATTACAGGATTGAGCAACAGCTTCCTGCATGTTCACGCTGCCATGAGAAATCCCATCGAAACAATGAAAAAGTGTTCCGGAAACATCTAAAACTCCCTGGCAATCAAATTCCTCTTCTTCTGATATTCCGGATTGCAATGCAGCTGCTGCAGAAACCAGTTTAAATACAGATCCTACATTATAACTTTCCAAACAACGGTTGAGAAAAGGAGAATCTGGGTCTTCTAAAGCAGATTCCAAATCTGTTGGGCAAAAAGAAGGTTGACTAACCATAGCGCGAATTTTTCCCGTTTCTACCTCTAAAACGATTACTGCACCTTTTTTTAGATATTTTGGGGCTAGTTCCTCTGTCTTCTTTTGAATCGCAGCATCTAGGGTTAAAACTACCCCGGAATTTTTTTTATAGTAAGTATTTTCTATCTCATAACTTTCTCCTCGAAGAACCCGATTTACAGCATCTACTTTATATCTTACAGCAATACGTCCAGGATCATCACTCAGATAGGAGTTATATGCTTTTTCAATTCCAGACACACCATTTCCGCTTCCATCCAAATAGCCAATTACATTTGGGGCTAACTGATTGGTTTCGTAACGAATATCTATTTCAAATACGTCCATTCCTTCTGTCTCGACTGCTTTTGGCAAGACCCATGCAAAAGGTTTTCCCTGTGTGAGTAACGTATAAAAATTAGCCATTTCTGTTTGGTTCAATATCTTTGAAACAGCATTTGCCGCCTCGACAGATGGAGATACTGATGCAATATATTCTTTGCTATTTCCAACAAGCGGAGTAAGGTGACAATCATAAATAGTCCCTCTGGTCTCAGCAATTTCCACTTCATAAGTGCTTTGTGCCGCTGCCGCTTCCGCAAGCTGTTCGCCTGTGGAGACATCATAAACTTGCAGAATTGTCCAAAACATTACAATCATGAATAAAAAGAAAAAAAAGGCAGTTCTACGTTTCATCCGGTATCACACTCCGGTAGTAGCTTTCCCGAAACGTAATGCTTTAACCAGCTTCTTGATAGGTTTTTGCTCTCAATCCGCGGTAAAGGATCATTCCACTTTCCAAAGTATAAAGAAAAATAAGGATACCAACAAAAATCATCTGAGCCAAGTCAAATGAAATAGAAAATTCTGTATGGAAGAACTGTCCAAGAAATTGCGAAAAATATTCAAAAAACGCATCATTCCACACGGCACGGTCAGCAAATACAGCTACAAAAAGTACCATACAAATCAGATTCATGCAAATGGAAGCAATACTGACTTTTAAAGAATATCTTCCTGAAAGCAATAATGTGATTCTTTTTATGATTTCTATTCCCAATGTCGCATCCAGTAATAAGAGATAGCCAGAAATAGCTTCTTCCCGAAATAGGGGAACAACGACTAATCCAGTATTATCTCGGATGTAGATTCCTACAATCCAGGGAAAGAAATTTAAAATTAATAGAATAAGGAAAAGACAGGTCATTTCAAATCCTATCATTGCTCTACTGACATAAATCGTCTCTTTAGGTGCAGGAGGCAAATCCCCCGGATTCCAGAAATCTTTTTCCCACATGGAAATGTTCCGCCGATCTGAGTAACGTTCTACGAAAGATAGAAGTAATGTTATGGCTGCAAATCCCCAAACCATAGTAGATAGAATCATCCAAGCAGCCTGCTGAATGTATCTAGTAATATTCTCAGGAATGTACAGAAACGCCTGAAGCGTATAGGCTGCTGATAATCCCAAAAAGGCTGTCAATTCCCAAATTACGAGCAGCATTACATATTGTTCATAATAATTAGGACCAATCAGATATCTTTTTTTCTCTCGATAACGTTCTGCTAGTTGCTTTGGCGGCCCCATTTCCAGCAGTAATGCCTGGGCGTCAGCTTCCGAAGGTGTTCCCTGAACTCTGTCTTCCAGCATGTCATCTAATAAAATCTGTAATTCTCGTGCGGTTTCTTCTCTCTTTCTAGGAGGCAACCGACGGGATACTTCATAGATGTATCGTCGAAATAAATCTTTGATTTTTTCTTTTTCGTCCATGATCTTCCTCCGTCTCTCTGATCGATTTTTGGGGATATGTCATCTGTTTCTCAAATTGCCTGTGTTATGAAATCAGCCGGAAAGCATATTGCTCTCCGGCTAGATTTCTTATCAAGAGGTTCTTATCTTTCTGATAAGAGCCCCTGGTCCGATTTCTTGGCCGCATTTCGCATACAAAATCATCGTTGCATGCGGCGCTGATTCAATTGGCTGCATTTCTTCATCAAACAATTCTTCTAAAGTTACTGTATAGGGAATCTTTCCTGGCTCCAAAATATCTACGGTATCTCCTCGAAAAAAGCGGTTCCGCTGACTAAGTTTGGATAACCCATTCTCTGTACCCAGTCCAACTGCGACAACTTCATAATCCCGTACATAGCCGCCAGCCTTTACCTCTTGGCCAGGTTCCTTCCCAAAATAGAATCCCTCACTGTATTCACGATGGCTAATCTTGTTCAACTCTTCTGAAATCCATTTTGGCATCGGCTGATCTGGAAAACGAAAATACCAGTCAACCGCCTGACGGTAAGCGTTAGTGGTAACAGCCACATAGTAAAATGATTTTGCGCGTCCTTCTATTTTTAAGCTGTTTATTCCAGCTTTTGCCAGTTCAGGAATATGTTCAATCATACACATATCTTTGGAATTCAAAATATAGGTTCCTTGGGAATCCTCCGAAATGGGGAAATATTCTCCTGGACGTTTTTCTTCCATCAATGCGTATTTCCAGCGACAAGGCTGTGCACAATCCCCCCGGTTAGCATCGCGCCCAGTCAGATAGTTGGATAACAAGCACCGACCAGAAAATGATACACACATGGAACCATGTACAAATGCCTCCAACTCCAGAGAACTGGGAGTTTTGGCACGAATTTGAGAGATTTCTTCCAGATTTAATTCTCGAGCTAGTACTACCCGAGAAGCTCCTTCCTCATAAAAAGCCAGGGCTGTTTCATAATTGGCAACTCCAGCCTGTGTGGAAATGTGAATGTCCAAATTAGGTGCAAAACGTTTTGCCAAACGCAATACACCTAAATCTGCAATAATCAAAGCATCAATCCCACACTCTTGTGCAAAGCTTAAGAAATCTGGTAACCTGTCAAGCTCCTGATTTCTTGGGATTGTATTGCAGGTTAAATATACCCGGACCCCTTTGTCATGTGCAAAACTGGCGGCTTCTGCAAGCTCTTGATTACTGAAATTGGAAGGAGCTGTCCGCATACCAAACTCTTGTCCAGCTAAATAGACGGCATCTGCTCCAAACGAAATAGCAGCTTCCAGCCGTTCACGATCTCCCACAGGTGCCAACACTTCTAAACTTTTTGTCATGCTAGCCCTGCCTCCACCAAATTCTGCTGATGCTGTTCTGCGGTTTTTGCATAATAAGCGTTTCCTTCTGCATCATGACAGAAATAGTAATAGTCGGTATCGTTTGGATTCAACGCGGCATCCATTGCTGCTGCACCAGGATTACAGATCGGTCCTGGAGGAAGTCCAATAATATTATACGTGTTATACCTGCTCTGGAAAGTATCCCTGATTTCTTCCGGTACCGAATCTTTCGTACGGTAAGGATAAAACACGGTAGAATCACAGCCCAACTGAGCTGTTCCAGTCTCTACGCCATTTTCAAGACGGTTGTGAAGAACAGAAGAAACATTGTACATATCTTCCAGATTAGCAGATTCTGCCTGGATAATGGAAGCTATTGTCATCATTTCATCAATGGTCATTTGTTGCTCTTCCAACTGCCCATGGATTTCATCTGTCAACTTTTGATCGCAGTTTCTGAGCAGTTTTTTCATAGCGCTTTCCGGGTCTTCTCCAATATAAAAATCATAGGTATCTGGGAACAGATATCCTTCCAGTTTGTAATAGCGTTCGGAATCATTTGTAATTGCAGAAATCATATCAAAGCCATCAAACGTATCGGTATTTGCAAGCTCCAAGATTTCATCCGCACTGCATACCCCATTTTCTTCAAACAGCTCTGCTATTTCCTGGATATTTAACCCTTCGCGGAACTGGATTCTGACGGTATCCACACGGTTATAATCAGTCTGGAGATAGTTGATAATCGCTTCATAATCCATATCCGTGGTCAGTTCATAAGTACCTCGATTAAAGCTATCCTTTGATTTCGTAACCGTTGCATAAAGCTTGAAAAACGTAGGTTCTTTAATGACTCCATTTTCTTGCAGTACCTGTGCAACTTCATCCAGGGTGGCGTCCGGTGGAATTTCAACCGTTACAGTAGAAGTGATATGGTTGATGGCAAGCATATCGTTTAATCCAGTCATCAGATATTGCGCTAACGCCAAACCTACGAAAAGGACCATCACAATCCATACGAGGCGAAATACCCTCCGGTTTCGTTTCCCTTTTTCTTTATCCCGCTGTTTGTGAGCTTTTTTCTCACGTTTGATTTCCTCTTTGCTCCGCTGGCGTTTTTGTTCGGAAGAGTTTTGTGGGGCACTAAAGCTACTGATGGAATTATCTTCCTCTCCCCCATAAGATGTATTGGTATCCTCTGGAATGGTTACCTTAAAATCTTGAGGTCTCCTTCTTGGAGTAGGTCTTTCTGGAAACTCATTATTTGGTCTGTAATCACTCATAGTGTTCTCCTAACTGCCTTTTTGAATCGTTCTACGGAGATATTTATCCGTAACCAGTAATTGTACCGGCCGGTCAAAATATCCGTGCGGTAATTTCCACCGTACACAGTTATGATAACAAATCCCTACGGTGAACCCTTCAAACGATGAAAGAAATCTATCATAATATCCCTTGCCATAACCTAATCGGTAGCCTTGGGTATCAAAACTGAGCCCCGGTACTACACAAAAGCCGTGAGAAAAATCCTCAACTTTTCGACAACGCTCCAAAATCGGTTCCAATACGCCAAACATTCCCGGCGCAAGGTCTTCTAACGATTGGATGTAATAGAATTCCATTTCATAGGTTCCCGGTACACACCGTGGGACCGCAACATGTTTTCCCGCTTGTAATGCAGCTTCGATTAAATGCATTGTATCTACTTCAATCTCTTTGCTGACATAAGTGAAAAAATTCATCTCTTTTTTGTATTCTTTTAAAGTCAGTATCCGCTTAAAAATAGACTCATCCATCTGGGATTTCTTCTCCGCCTCCATAGTTTCCCGAATCTGACGATATTGTTGGCGAAGACTCTTTTTATACTCTTTAATATTCTTTATATACATTGCATGGACGCTTTCAACTTATTAGCGGTATCCTGACCGGAAATTTCTTCCACGATTTTGAGAGAAAATTCTAATGCGACACCAGGACCTTTTCCTGTAATAATGTTTCCATCCACACAAACCGGTCCGCAAGTCGCCAGAGCTCCTATCAGTTCGCTTTCAAATCCAGGAAAACATACAGCATGTTTTCCTTTTAACAATCCCCAATGTCCCAAAATAGAAGGTGCTGCACAAATTGCGGCAACTCGGCTTTCCTTTGCACAATACTCTACACAAGCACGCACAATCGGAGATTTTTCCAGATTCAATGTCCCAGGCATTCCTCCAGGCAACACAGTCAATGTAAGGCCTTCGGTTTCCACCTCTTTTTCTTCAAGATCTGCACTGACTTCAATGCCATGAGATCCTTTTACTTTTTTTGACCCTACCCCTACCGTTTTTACCTCGTATTCCGCCCGGCGCAAAATATCCACTACGGCTAAAGCTTCAATTTCTTCAAAACCTTCTGCTAAAAAAACATAGATCATAATTCCACCATCTTTCCGGCATCACTATGCCACTAATCAAGCGGTAGTCCCAGAAACGGATCCTTGGACATCGCTAACAAATTCTCTTGCATGGTCTCTTTTAACGGTTTTACCATACCAAACCAAGAAGGCTCTCCTTTCCCCGAACAAAGTCCCCCACAAGGAAGTCGGAACTGATAAAAATCTGCGGGAGATTCTTGACAAATGAGAGTAGCCAATGCTGAAAATGCCTCTTCAGAGCACATACATTCTACTACTTCGCAAGAGCCATCCCCTAACTTCCTGCAAAGTGCATATGCAAATCCGCCTTTTCCTTGGATGCAAAGCAATTTTCCGCCATAGATTCGCTGGATACCAGCTGCATACGCTAATGCTTTGGGCGACCATAAGACAGAGCCGCTGTTAGGAAAAAGATATTCTGCTCGGAGTTGTGCCATTTTTGTATAATCCGGGAGCACCTTCCAATAACTAGACGAGGCTCCCTCCTGATAAATTTCATCTCGGGAAAACCGTACAACACGTTGCCGAAAATAGGGAATATAACCATTGGCGGCATAATATTGATACAATCCTTCATTTGCCGGAAGAAGGAAAGAATAACCTTCTCCGCGACGTGTACCAAGGTATGCTGCACAATTTAACAAGGCACGCATATACCCTCGGGAACGGTATTTCTTTCTGGTTCCCGCCGCATAAATGTAATGCGCTGTGATAGATTTTCCCTGAAACGATAGCTCTGCCGGCAGTAGGTACACGGCAGCTGCAAGGTCGCCATCAGCCAGATACACCAAACATTCCCTTGGCTGAAATGCATTATTGAAAAAATATTTTGTCCCCCTCGGCGTATCCTCAAAACATTCCATCCATAAATTTGTAAGTTGTGGCTGCATTCCCCATTTTGCCAAAGCAATC
>CALWKP010000012.1 GCA_944381295.1 uncultured Clostridia bacterium
AGCCACAGGCTCCGCCGGTGCAGGTTTGGTTTCTGCATTCAGCTTTGCCCGCAGCGATTGAATTTCTTTCTTTAAACGTTCCACCTCACGGCGGGATTCTTCGGTTTCCAGACGCGCACGCGAGGAATCTTCGAGGTAATCCTTGATCTGGGAACGCAGGTTATCCGCTGCCGCCGACGCGCGATGGGATTCGTCACAAAATCCCAACGCAGCAATAATGGCTGCCATTGTCAGGGATACCCTGGAATTTTTTTCTGTAATTTCCTGAATTGCTTTTTCTACTTCGTCGCCGATCGACCGGATATAATTTTCGGTATCCTCCGAGGCGATGGCGCATTCCGTGCCGCAGATCGTCAAGCGGACCCTGTTTTTACTCAAATGGAGTTCCTCCTTTTCCAAGCCTCTGCATAGGCATTTGTTCCAGGCTCGCGTAGCGCAGCTTGTACAATTATCTCTATTATACGGCATCTGTGTAGATTTTGAAAGAGATTTCTCTACTTTTTCCACGTACCTCTGTTAAACGGCAGAATAGAATGTATTGTCTATTTTTCACAAAAAATATTCCCGCGACATTCCTAACAAATCAGGAGGAATGCGGATGGAAATGTGTCGATTTTGCCGAAATCCCCGTCAGTTTGCACAAGGAACACCGAAGGCCATGCGTGTGAATTCTGATTGAAAAAAATCCCGCAGAAGTATATAATTGAAAGAGATAAAGCCAAGAATGAATGATAGAGGCAATGATCGCGCCGGTCCATGAGAAGAAAGCGTGGCGCGAGTTTTCAAGGAAGGAGTCTCCCTATGAATTATAAACAGCCAGTGAAAAAGATCCAATTGGAGATCGAAGAGAAGCTGACCCATAATTTTGGAGTCAGCCTGGAAAATGCCACGGACGAACAGTATTACAAAGCTGTGGCGTTGATTGTGCGTGAAATGCTGACAAAAGGCCGCAAAGAATTCAAAGATCGTGCGGAACAGACGAACACCAAGACGATTTACTATTTGTGCATGGAATTCCTTTTGGGCAGGTCGCTGAAGAACAACCTGTGCAACCTAGGCCTGGAGGAAGATTTCCGGGAAGCCCTGGAAGGGATGGGTATCAAACTGGAAGCGCTGTATGAACAGGAACCGGATGCTGGTCTTGGCAACGGCGGCCTGGGCAGACTGGCAGCATGTTTTATGGACGGTCTGGCATCGCAGGGATATCCGGCGATGGGGTATTCTCTGCGATATGAATATGGGATTTTCCGTCAGAAGCTGGTAGACGGCTGGCAGACCGAGCTTCCGGACTTCTGGCTGCCGGGCGGTGAGATCTGGTTGCAGCCTGCACCGGAAAAAGCGGTGGAAGTCCATTTTGACGGACATATCGAAGAGAGCTGGTACAACCAGTACCATGTGGTGAACCATAAGGATTACACCAAAGTGATCGCTACACCGTATGACCTGTATATTTCGGGACAGGATGGCAAAGGTGTGAGCTGCCTGCGTATCTGGAAAGCGACCAGCGCAGATTTCAACATGAAACTGTTCAACAGCGGGGATTATATGCGCGCAATCGAACAGAATGCCATGGCGGAGGTCATCACGAAAGTATTGTATCCGGAGGATAATCATCTGGAAGGCAAAAGCCTGCGCCTGATGCAGCAGTATTTCCTGGTTTCGGCAACGATCCAGGATATTATCCGCCGCCACCTGTTCAAGCACAGCACGCTGGATAACCTGCCGGAATTGGCGGCGATCCATCTGAATGATACGCATCCTGTGCTTGCAGTAGCAGAAATGATGCGTGTGATGCTGGATGAATGCGGATATGGATGGGACGACGCCTGGAATATCGTTACCCGTACCGTAGCGTACACCAACCATACCGTCATGTCGGAAGCATTGGAATGCTGGAGCGTAGACCTGTTCAAACTCCGTCTGCCGAGAATTTACCAGATCATTGAGGAGATCAACCGCAGGTTCTGTGCAGAGATGCACGCCAAAGGTGTAGACGGATATAAAGTCGGGCGTATGGCCCCGCTGAACGACGGGTATGTCAAGATGGCAAACCTTGCGGTAGTCAGCAGCCATTCGGTCAACGGCGTATCGCAGCTGCACAGCGATATCCTTAAAGAGTCGGTGTTCCATGACTTTTATACGGTGATGCCGGAGAAGTTTAAGAATGTGACCAATGGTATCGCGCATCGCAGGTGGCTGAACCAGTCGAACCCGAAACTCGCTTCCCTGATTACCGAATTGATCGGGAATGGGTATATCCACGATGCAGAGGAACTGAAAAAACTCGAACCCTACCAGAACGATACAGCGGTATTGGATCGTTTGGCAGAGATCAAACGTCAGAATAAACTGCGCCTGGCGGAATATATCAAGAAAGAAAATGACATTATTGTAGACCCGTCGTCTATTTTTGATGTACAGGTCAAACGGATGCATGAATATAAACGTCAGCACCTGAACGCACTGCACATCCTGTCACTGTACCAGTGGCTGCGCGATAATCCCAATGCAGAATTTACTCCTCATACCTTTATTTTTGGTGCGAAATCTGCGGCAGGATATTATTTTGCGAAAGAAATGATCCGGTTTATTTATGATCTCGGCAAAACGATCAACAGTGATCCGCGTGTGAACGATAAACTGAAAGTGGTTTACCTGGAAGATTACCGTGTGACCCTGGCAGAACTTTTGATTCCTGCAGCAGAAATCAGTGAACAGATTTCTCTGGCGGGTACGGAGGCTTCCGGGACCAGCAATATGAAGTTCATGATTAATGGTGCGGTAACGCTTGGAACGATGGATGGGGCGAATGTGGAAATTCATGAAGCGGTCGGCGAGGACAATATCCTGATTTTCGGCATGAACACACGTGAAGTCAATAATCTCAAAGCGAGCGGTTACCGGCCGAAAGTGTTCTACGATAATAACCCGGTGATCCACAGGGCACTTGACGAACTGAATGTTGGGTTCCAGGGAGTCCAGTTCCGGGATATCTTTAATTCTCTGACACAGCAGGATCCGTATATGGTTCTGGCAGATTTTGATTCTTATGCGAACGCGCAGAAAAAAGCAGTGGAATTGTATCAAGATCAGAGGCTGTGGAATAAAATGGGCCTGGTGAATATTGCGAATGCCGGAAGGTTTGCCGCAGACCGTGCAATCCGCGATTATGCGCAGAATATTTGGAATGCGACCCCGGTTCCAGAGATGCCAAAGACAGCTCAGGAATCCGCTAAAGAACCCGTAAAAAAATTATTTGCTAAGAAAAAGCGCTAAGCTTCCGGAATACCGGGACGAGCGCAGGGTCCCAAAGCCCCTTTCACGCCGGAATCCGGCGTGAAAGGGAGCGGCGGGATGAATACCCGCCGGGCAACGCCCCGCCCGCAAGGCGGGGCGTTTGCTTTGGGACCCTGCGCCGTCCAGCCGGGAGGGACCCGACAGTTTTCCCCCAAAACGGAACGATCCAAGGAGGTAAATCCCTATGTTCAATTCCCGAAACCCTGCCTACCGTACGCCGATGGGAGCAGTAGCCGCCGGGACCAATATCCATTTCAAAATCACAATGCAGCGCGATCAGCGTTGTTCCGGAGCGCGTCTGGTAGTGATCGAAGACCGGACAGGCGCACAGCAGCGGAATTCGATGTTCTGGTGTGGAATGAATGGAGATTTTGCGGAATGGTGGGAATGTGACTATGCGCCGGAACGGGAAGGACTGTACTTTTACTATTTTGAAGTAGATACCCTGTGGGGACTGCAACGGATTTCGAGGACGTTTGGCGGGGAAGGAATCCTGGGAGGAAAAGATTCCTGGCAGCTGACGGTATATCGGTCGGATTTTCAAACACCGGATTGGCTGGCCGGAGGGATTATGTACCAGATTTTTCCGGACCGTTTTTCTATGTCGGGCGAAGAAAAAGAAGGAGTCCCCTCGGACCGCCGTTTTCATCAGGTGTGGGGGGAACAGCCACAATGGGAACCGGATGAAACCGGAGAGATCACAAACCGGGATTATTTTGGTGGAGATTTAAATGGAATCAGCCAAAAATTGGATTACTTAGAGTCTCTGGGCGTAACCTGCATTTATTTGAATCCGATTTTTGAATCCCATTCCAACCACCGGTACGATACAGCGGATTATTCAAAAATAGATTCGCTCTTGGGCACAGAACAGGATTTTCGCAGATTATGCCGTGAAGCATCACGTCACGGGATGCGCGTGATTCTGGATGGCGTGTTCAACCATACAGGGAGCGACAGCGTTTATTTTAACCGGGAAGGAAGATATTCCTCAGACGGAGCCTACCAGTCCCAGGCATCGCCGTATTATCCGTGGTATACCTTTTCGCAGTGGCCGAACCAGTACGATTGCTGGTGGGGGTTCCAGACACTGCCGAATGTCAATGAGTGTAACCCCGAGTACAATGAATATATCAACGGGGAAAACGGGATTATTCGGAAATGGCTGCGCAGTGGAGCAGGCGGCTGGCGGTTGGATGTCGCGGATGAATTACCGGATGCGTTTATTGATCAGTTGACCGCAGCGGCAAAGGCAGAAAATCCGGAAGCGCTTGTGATGGGCGAGGTGTGGGAAGACGCCTCGAACAAAAGCGCGTACAATGTGCGGAGACGGTATCTGTTGGGCGGGCAGCTGGACAGTGTGATGAACTATCCGTTCCGGGACGCGATATTGGGATTCCTGACAGGGGCAAATCCTGCGGATATGATGGAGATCATCATGAACGTCCTGGAAAATTATCCGCCGCAGGTGATTCGGTTGTTGATGAACCATATCGGGACGCACGATACCGAACGTGCGCTGACAGTCTTGGCAGGGGAACCATTGCGTGGGCATGGACGAAAGTGGCAGAGCATGACACACCTGACGAAAGAACGCCGGGAATTGGGTTTGCGTTTGCTGCGGCTTGCGGCGCTGATGCAGTATACACTTCCCGGAGTGCCATGTATTTATTACGGGGATGAAGCAGGGATGGAAGGATACCGTGACCCGTTCAACCGAGGCTGTTATCCATGGGGAAATGAAGACCAGGCGTTATTATCGTGGTATCGGCAGCTTGGGAGCATGCGGAAAGAGCAGGAAGACGTGTTGCGGGAAGGCCGGATGTACCCGGTTGCCGCAGGATATAACTGTATGTCATACGTGCGGTATACAAAGCAGAAACGACTTCTGGTGGCGGTCAATGCTTGTGGGGAAGAGCGTTGGATTCAGCTTGCAGATGAATGGGAAAACGCAGCGTCAGTATTTGGACCGCGAGCGAAAAACGGATTGCAGCTGCCTCCCTATGGTTGTGCTGTTTTGGTGCTGGAGCAGGAACCGATTATGCAGTCAGCAAATAAAAAGTCACATAGGAAATAGAGGGAAATTTGCAGGCACATAAAGGGGGATTGCCATGTATATAATGGGACAAGAACCGTTATCAGATAAAACGGCTCAGGAAATTCGCTTTCTTTTTGCAGAGAGAACAACGGAAAAGGATTTAGCAGACGCATTTGCTCTGGCAAGCAATCAGTTTTGGTGGGTAGAGGATAATATTTATGATTTTCAAGAAGGCACACCAGAGTATCAGGAGGCTTGCCGAACCACTGATGAGTGGTGCAATCTCATGGACGAATACAAGATAAGAATATTTGAAATACTCATTCGAGAAGGTATCTCAATCCCTAAAACTAAGCAGATCGCAGTATTAGCTCCATTCATGCGGCGGAATGGCTACATAGATGAAAATGGCTGGTGGAGAAAAGGGACTTAATTTGAAAGGGCCAAATATAAAAATATAGGAACAGGAAAGGTCAAAGATACATCGGAAACAGTGCAAGAGGAAAACTCCGCAGAAAATGTTGCAGAAACGGAACAATAAATTTTACAGAAATTTGAAAAAAGTCTTGCAAAAACAAGATTTATGTGCTATTATAGTTAGGCAGCTTCAAGAGGAAGCTGATATGCGCTGGTAGCTCAGCTGGATAGAGTGTCTGACTACGAATCAGAAGGTCAGGGGTTCGAGTCCCTTCCAGCGCGCCAAGAAAAACCGCACCAGAAAGCCATTTTTCGGCATCGGGTGCGGTTTTCTTTTTGCAAAAAACGCCTATTTGTTAGTAACGT
>CALWKP010000013.1 GCA_944381295.1 uncultured Clostridia bacterium
TTCCGGAGAAAGGCTTTCTAATGCCGCAAACTGTTTTGCTACCGGTGTATCCACTTCATAGCAGCACGGCCCAATCGATGGGCCTATCCCTACAAACAACGCCTCTGGGCGGGAGTCAAATTCTTCGGCCAACCGCTGGACCATCACCTGTCCAATCTTTGCTACCGTTCCCCTCCATCCGGCATGGGCAAGCCCTACCGCATGATGTTCCGGGTCCAAAAAGAATAACGGAACGCAATCTGCATAATAAGTCACCAAAGTAACTCCTTTTTCGTTGGTACACAAACCGTCAACGCTTTCCCTATCCCGAGGTTTCCAAATCCCGATACCAGCTTCCGCTTTTCCGACCCTTCTGATTTCGGTATGATGGTCCTGCGCGGAGGCAACCAACCCCTCCGGTGGAAACCCAACAGCTTCACAAAACCGCAAATAATTTTCTTTCACCAACTCTTCTTTGTCCCCACGGCGGAAACCAAGATTCATGGTCGAAAATACTCCTGAGCTTACACCACCACGCCGTGTGGAGAATGCATGTTTTGCCCATGCAAAATTTTTCCACGCCGGGAACTCAAGCCAACCTACTCCATTTTTTTCACAATATTGCATCGCGCCGATCTGTTCCATTACACGACCTCCCTGGCTACAATTTCTACTCCGTGAACAAAAAAACGCCCTGCTCGATGCGGGGCGCTTATCCTCTGGATGCATCTTTGGCCTGATCTGATGTGGATTCCTTTGCCTCCTCTTCATAGGGAAGCACTGTCTTTTTCACGACCATGCCATCATATTTCAATTTAAACTGCACCCGGCCTAAAAACCTGTTTCCACAATGGCGACAAGTGAATTTTGCACGGTAACTCTTGTTTTTCAGCAACCACTTTTCATCCCTGTGCGCGCGTTTTCCGCATTGATTACATCGGAAAACCATATCCGAACGTTTAATGAGCGGATGAGAAAGATCACACACAATGACCGTCTTGAACTGGATTTTATCATAAAATTCCTGGGCAGCAGCATCCTGGATAAATGGAGTCAAATCTTCTCTCGCATACAACGCACGCAGACATTCCAGGGCAAGCAAACTATCGTCCAACGCACGATGATGGCCCATTCCTTCCACATCGATTTTCAAAAGTTCCACCGCTGTGGAAAGGCCCATCTGCTTCCCTGGGTCATACGAAAAATGAGCTTCGCAATATTTTTGCAGATCTACATACCATTTTAAAAAAGGTATGTGCTCATCTCCGCAAAAATACCTGCAATTCTCAATCAACACCAGAATATCCGACGTTCCCCACGTCATCAGGAGCGCATCTCCCATCCATTTCCGGAAACGGCTCATCACCTGCATGAATTGAAGCCCATCTTCCAAATCTTCATTTGTGATATTGGTCAGATCACTGATCTTTCCGCTGATTTTCTTACCGACCTGCGGACGCACAAAAACATCAAAGGTATCCCGCACGGTCAAAGTCTCCGAGGAAACCTTGACCGCGCCAAATTCAATGATTTCATTGATGAATCCTTTGATCCGACGGCTATATGTGCCATTCCATTCCAAATCCAAAATCACAAAATCCATGCAGGCTGCTCCATGCTCATTTATTTTTGCTTGCCTTCTTCATTCTCAGTTCCTTATTCAGAATCATTTTCCGCATCCGGATACTTTTCGGTGTTACTTCCACCAGTTCGTCGTCCGTAATAAACTCCAAAGACTGTTCCAAACTTAAAATTGTTGGAGGAGTCAGTTTTAATGCGTCGTCGGAACCCGCCGCCCTGGTGTTGGTGATATGTTTCTTTTTACATACATTGACCGTGATGTCTTCCGATTTCGGACTGGCTCCCACGATCATTCCTTCATAAACTTCTGTCCCAGGTCCAATGAAAAGTTTTCCGCGTTCCTGTGCTGCGTACAATCCGTAAGTCACTGCTTCTCCTGTCTCATGGGCAATCAGAGACCCCTGCGGACGCTGTTGAATTTCTCCTTTATAGGGTTCGTATCCGTCAAAGACATTATTCATGATTCCGTTCCCGTTTGTATCTGTCAAAAATTCCGAACGGTATCCCATCAGGCCGCGCGCCGGAATCCGGAATTCCATATGGGTCACACCGTTATCCCTTGTCCCCATATTTACAATTTCCGCCTTGCGGGTCCCTAATTTTTCCATCACCGCTCCCACATAATTATCCGGGACTTCAATCATCAACAATTCGATTGGCTCACAAGTTTGGCCGTTGATTTGCTTATATATGACGCTTGGCCGCGAAACCTGAAATTCGTACCCCTGCCTCCGCATCGTTTCGATCAGGATCGACAAATGCAGTTCTCCTCTTCCGGACACCTTAAAGGTATCCGCAGAATCGGTTTCCTCCACCCGCATCGCAACATTCGTTTCGACTTCTTTGAACAGGCGGTCACGGATATTACGGGAAGTGACAAACTTCCCTTCACGGCCGGCAAACGGACTGTTATTTACCATAAACATCATCGATACTGTCGGTTCATCGATTTTGACAAACGGCAGCGGTTCCACACAATCCGGTGAACATACTGTTTCCCCGATATTCAAGTCAGCGATCCCGGACACTGCAATCAAATCGCCTAACTGTGCCGATTCCACTTCTACCCTTTTGAGACCTTCAAACTGGTATAATTTTGAAATTTTTGCGTTTTTCCTCACGCCGTCTTCCCCGCACAGGACAACCGCTTGACCATCTTTAATAGAGCCACGCTCTACACGTCCAATCCCGATACGGCCAACATAATCATCATAGTCAATATTGGAAAACAGCACTTGTGTGGGGCCGTTCATATCTCCTTGCGGTGCAGGTACATATTTCAAAATTGCCTCAAACAGCGGACGCATATCTGTTCCAGGGACATCTGGGGACTCACTAGCATATCCACCACGTCCCGAAGCATAAATGACCGGGAATTCCAACTGATCGTCATCGGCACCAAGCTCAATAAACAAATCCAGGACCTCATCGACCACTTCCTGAGGACGTGCTCCCGGACGGTCTACTTTATTCACGACAACAACTGGTTTCTTTCCCAGGCCAAGCGCTTTTTTCAAGACAAAGCGCGTCTGCGGCATACAGCCTTCAAAGGCATCTACCAATAATAGTACGCCGTCTACCATCATTAAAATACGTTCCACTTCCCCGCCAAAATCCGCATGGCCAGGGGTATCCACGATATTAATTTTTGTATCGTGATAGCGTACGGCTGTATTCTTCGACAAAATTGTAATCCCACGTTCCCGCTCGAGATCGTTGGAATCCATAACGCGTTCTGCTACTGCTTCGTTCTCCCGGAAAATTCCGCTCTGCCGGAGCAGCTGATCGACCAAGGTTGTCTTCCCATGGTCAACATGGGCAATGATCGCAACATTCCTTAAATCTGTTCTTGTATCCATAAAACTTAAAATTTCCCTCTTTCATTTTAGAATTCCCGTCTCCTACGGCAAACCTGCGGAAACATTTTAAAAGAGGCCCGTCCTCTCCTTCAGCATAATTATTACTATTTTAACACGTTTCTATTTGTATGAAAATATGGAAGCAGAACAAAAAAGCGTCCCATGCTATATCATGGTTTTTCTCTTTCTCCAAAAATTCTGTCTTATCTAGAAAGTCGCAGAAGTTCCGCTGCATTCTGGTACAGGATCGCTTCCAATTCTCCGCTGGTCAGCGGAAGAGATTCCAGGAAATTCTTTTCCTCGGACGATTTACTCCAGGGACAGTCGCTTCCAAACAGCACCCTGCTGCTGCCATGCTTCCGGATGAGCCGGAGCGTTTGTTCCGGGGTCCCATAACGGGAACACATCGCCGTATCAAAATAAACATTCTCTTTGCCCGCAAGATATTGTTCTGTCTCGTCCCAACGATTCAGCCCGCCCAAATGCGCGGCAATGATCGTTAAGCGGGGAAATTCGTCTGCAACCTTGGCCATTTCTTCTGGCGGAGCATGGACAACGTCCGGTGAATACGGGTCCCATCCAGTATGGAAGGTAATCGGAAGTTCCAAAGAAGATGCCGCATCATAGATTGGAAAAAGCTTTGGGTCATTCACAAAAAAATCCTGATAATCGGGATGCAATTTTACCCCTTTTAATCCAAGCTCCTTCATCCTCTGCAGCTCTTCCAGCGCATCTGGCGCATCCGGATGGACGGAACCAAAACAAAAAAGATTCCCTTTCTGAATCTCTGCGGCAAAATTATTGACCGATGTTTGCTGTTTGGGCTTGGTTGCAATATGCATACAAATCCCGCCATCGATTTCCCAATCCTTCAACGCATCCAAGGTACCGCTCAACGTACCATCCGTGAAATAAGGGCTATGACAGATGCCGGATAAGTTTTCCAAAGCTTTTCCAGCCAAACGGTCCGGAAAAATATGGATATGTGCGTCAAAAATCATCAGAATTCCCTCCTTTTTCCAAGCAAAAAAAGCGTCCTGCCCCGGAACTGCCGGAGCGGGACGCTTTTACTCTGTAAAATCAGTCGCTGCTGAATGGCAGCAATGCGAGATGACGAGCACGCTTGATCGCAACTGTCAGTTCACGCTGATGATGCGCACAAGTTCCTGTCACTCTGCGGGGCAGAATCTTCGCCCTTTCCGAAATAAAACGGCGGAGTTTTGCAACGTCCTTGTAGTCGATTGTATCAACTCTATCTACGCAAAAGTTGCAAACCTTCTTGCGGCCTTTGCGGCCACCGCGGCGCTCCCTCTCGGGCCTATCATTTCTATCAGCCATGGCAAATGCCTCCTTTTCTCATCAATTATCCATCTGGAAATCAGAATGGAAGATCATCATCCATTGGGACTTCCTCAAAATCACCTGTATTCCCGCTTGTATAAGCCGGTGCAGGTTCGTTTAAAGCTTCCGCTCTCGGCGCATAATTCCCCGAGCCGGATGCGTCGCGCTTGGATTCTGCAAAATGGACGTTATCCGCCACAATCTCAAAAGCCTTGCGCTTTGTCCCCTGGCTGTCCGTATAGGATCGGGTTTGAATCGATCCCTGTACCGCTACAAGCTGGCCTTTACGGAAATACCGGCAGACAAATTCTGCAGTATTTCTCCACGCCACAACGTCAATAAAGTCCGTCTGACGTTCCGTGCCCGCTTTTACATAAGAGCGGTCAACAGCTAGCGTAAAACTGGTAACAGCTACGTCGTTAGGAGTATGACGGAGTTCCGGGTCAGCGACCAATCTACCCATGATTACTGCAACATTGAGCATTCAGATCACTTTCCTTCCCGAAATTTACTCTGCTGCGGCTTCAGCCGGAGCTTCTACCTTTTTCGCTTTTACCTTTTTCGCCTTCGGGGGTTCCTTTTTGACGATGAGAGAACGGAGCACGCCGTCAGTGATCTTGAAGACCCTGTCGAGTTCCGCTGTGAACGCAGGATTGCTGGTGAAGTTGATCAGGGTGTAATACCCTTCATT
>CALWKP010000014.1 GCA_944381295.1 uncultured Clostridia bacterium
AATACGTCTACGCCGCTGGAACGGAGGATCTGTTCCTTGTCATAGTTACTCATAGTTCGCTCTCCCTTCTTATTCCTTGACGCCCAAAGCTTCTGCCAGCAATTCGGTGAAATACAGCACCGGTAACCGGCCTTCTTCTGGGGTGTTTTTCGTGAGATTGTACAGGCACAGGGGACAAGCGGTAATCATCAGATCCGCGCCCATTTCCGCAGCATTGCCCATCACAGCAGCGCTTTTTTTCTGCGCAAGAGGTTTATCCTCTAATGTTACATAGCCACCGCAGCATTCATTCCGAGAGGCATAGAGGACCGGTTCTGCACCTAATGCGCGGATGAAATCTTCCATGATCTTGGGATTCTCCGGATTATCCATTTGCAGGATTTTGCCAGGACGCAAAAGCAGACAACCATAATAAGGAGCAATTTTCTTCCCCTTCAGCGGATTGACCACTTTCTCAGCAAGTTTGTCAAATCCCACGACATCCCGCAGGACTTCTAAATAATGGAGCACTTTTGTTTCTCCATGATACGGCTCCGGAAGCTTCATATAATTGTTGGCCTTGAACGAAAATTCTTCGTTTTCCGCCATATCATGATTGGCTTGTTTCAGCACATTGTGACACGCAGAGCACAGGGTCACCAGATCACGGCCCTGTTCCTTTGCCATGTTCAGAGAACGAACCGCAGCAAGCTTGCTAGCGATCTCATCCTGTGCCATGGAATAGGCTCCGCCGCAGCACTGCCATTCGGAGAGTTCTTCCAAAGTAAACCCGAGCGCTTCCGCAGAACGCCGCGCATACCGGTCGAGGTCCTGCGCTTTGTTTTTCAATGTGCAGCCAGGATAATAACTAAAAACCATATGATTCCCTTCCCTTATTGTCAAACTTTACCACAGCAACGGCATCAGGCCATCTGCTCGGGGTGGAACACTTCGTCAAATTTTTCTGCTGTCAGGAATCCAAGCTGTACGCAGGCTTCCTTGAGAGAAATATTATCTTTATACGCTTTTTTCGCCGTTTTCGCCGCATTTTCATATCCAATATAGGGATTCAGCGCGGTGACCAACATCAGGGAATTATGCAGGTTATGATGCATTTTTTCGCGATTGGCGGTGATTCCAACTGCACAGTTCTTGTTGAAAGAAACAATGCATTCCGCCAGCAACCTCGCTGATTGCAGGAAGTTGTAAATGCAGACCGGCATAAAGACGTTCAATTCAAAATTCCCTTGGGAAGCAGCCATTCCTACGGCGACATCATTACCCATAACCTGGACTGCTACCATTGTTACGGCTTCACACTGCGTTGGGTTGACTTTTCCGGGCATAATCGAGGAACCAGGCTCGTTTTCCGGAATAAAAATCTCGCCAAGACCATCTCTCGGACCGCTGGCCAGCCAGCGCACGTCATTCGCGATCTTCATCATATCAGCAGCAAGGGCTTTCAGGGCGCCATGAGCAAATACCAGTTCATCTTTGCTGGTCAAAGCGTGGAACTTATTAGGCGCAGTGACAAACTTTTTGCCGGTGATCTCAGAAACTGCTTCAGCAACTTTCACGTCAAATCCCGCCGGTGCATTCAGACCTGTACCAACAGCCGTGCCTCCAAGAGCCAGTTCTTTCAGCTCAGGAAGAGCAATTTCCAGCATTTTTTTATCTTTTTCCAGGGAAGAACGCCATCCACTAATTTCCTGGGAAAATTTAATGGGGGTAGCATCCTGTAAGTGGGTACGTCCACTTTTAACGATGCCTTCGTTTTCTTTTTCCAAACGGCGGAAAGTTTCGATCAACTGATCGATCGCCGGGAAAAGCTTATCTTCAATCGCAAGAACTGCTGAAATGTGCATCGCAGTGGGGAAGGTATCATTTGAGGACTGGCTCATATTGATATCGTCATTGGGATGCAAGAGTTTTTCGCCTGCAATTTCATTTCCGCGATTTGCGATTACCTCGTTCGCGTTCATGTTGGACTGGGTTCCGCTACCTGTCTGCCACACAACCAAAGGGAAGTGATCGTTGAGCGCTCCGCTAATCACCTCATCGCAAGCTTGAGAGATTGCTGCAAGCTTGGCGTCGGTCATTTTTTCCGGTTTCAACTGATGGTTGGCAATTGCAGCCGCTTTCTTCAGGATGCCAAACGCATGAGTGATCTCACGGGGCATAGTTTCGATTCCAACGCCGATCAAAAAATTCTCGTGGCTGCGTTCTGTTTGAGCCGCCCAATACTTATCAGCAGGAACCTTCACTTCGCCCATGGAGTCGTGTTCAATACGGTATTCCATTTTTTCGTTTTCCATACATACTGCTCACTTTCTTAACAATATTATGCTATTTCCCTCAGGGAGCAGGTGGCTGTACAAAGCCGCCTGAAGTTATCAGATCTCAATATTTTTAATAACGGCTTTCAGGCTCTCTGCACTCTTATGCAGTAAAGCAACTTCTTCACCGGTAAGAGGAGCAACGATTTTTCCTGCAAGTCCGCCAGCACCGACAATGGAAAGAGTGCTCAGGCAAACATCTTCAATGCCATATTCACCATGCATCATGCTGGAAACCGTCAGGGCAGTATCCGCGCCGCTGAAAATGCATTTGCAAATGTGACAGACAGAGACAGCTACCGCATAGAACGTTGCACCTTTGCGTTCAATGATCTTTCCACCGGATTTGCGGATGTAGCTTTCTACTTCTTCGTGGACAAGCTTTGGAACAATGGTATCCTTTTCAGTCAGGCACTCGCTGTATTTATCGATTGCGATATTGGAGATAGTACCCATAGACCACGGGACAAAAGAGGTGTCTCCATGTTCACCAAATACATAGGCATGGACGTTCTGCTGGTTGATGGAATAATATTCAGCAATACGAGCACGCAGACGAGCGGTATCAAGAATCGTACCGGAACCAATGACTTGTTTTTCGGGGAGGCCGGAAACCTTATCAAAGACATAAGTAAGAATATCGACCGGATTGCTGACAATAATATAAACAGCGTTCGGTGCATATTTTGTGATTTCAGGGACAATAGACTTTGTGATATTGACGTTGACTTGAGCCAGTTCCAATCTGGTTTGGCCAGGCTTCCTGGCAATACCGGAAGTCAGGATGACGATATCGGAATCAACCGCATCGGCATAGCTGCCGGCATAAATGGAAATCGGGGGACAAAAGGATACGCCCTGACGGATATCCAACGCCTCGCCTAAAGACTTAGATTCATTGATATCAATCATCACGACTTCTGTTGCGATTCCGTTCACTGCCATGGTATACGCGATTGTCGAACCAACGCTTCCAGCGCCAATAATCGTAACTTTCTTACCCATTTCATTTTCCTCCATTTTTGTTCCGGCATAGCGCCGTTTGTTTCAATTATCCTGGGATACCTTTTCTTGACTTTTCAGATGATACGAAAGCAACGCTAGGGAAGATGCCATATTTTCGCGTTGCACAAGTACATTTTGGGGCGCCTGGATATGGACCGGCGCAAAATTCCAAATTGCCTGCACGCCACCGGAAACCAGGGCGTTACAGCAATCCTGTGCGACAACTGCAGGGACAGTAAGAATTCCGATTTGAACTTTTTCCTGTTTGCAAAAGCTAGGAAGATCTTTTACTGGCAGAATCGGTTTTCCATTAACCGTAGTGCCAATTAATGCTTGATTTACATCAAAAGC
>CALWKP010000015.1 GCA_944381295.1 uncultured Clostridia bacterium
AATAAAATAAATTTTACTTGTTTCTTTCCCTCTTTTACCAAAGCAAAACGCCGCAGGAGTTTTTCCTGCGGCGGTTTGCTTTGGGAAAAGGCCACCTTCCGGCGACCTTTTCCGCAAAAAGGAAGAAAATGAGGTATATATAGAAGTTCATGCGGAACACTGTTATGTTCCCCTGTAACTTGTCTGCTCGTTTGCAAAAGCAGACTATTTGTCACGGTTAACAATTTCGTTGACCTTGTTGTCAATGTTCTGCAGGGTCTGCTCAACAGTCTGCTGGCCGTCATAGCAGAGTTGCAGCTCCGCGTTCATAATGGATACAGATTCCGAAGAAGCGCCGCTTGCGTTCAAATCAAGTGCAGATTGCGGGAAGGCGTAGTCCGCTGCACGATAGAAATAATCCAGGGTAAGATCCTTGCCATACGGAACCAAAGAGGAGTCGTACAGGTCCTTGGTAACAGGCAGAGACAGGCCGGCTTCATAAGAACCCATAACGCCTTCTTTCGTCAGGGTATAAGCAAGAAGTGCATAGGCAACTTCTGGATATTCGGTGTCTTTGCTTACCATATTGCCGCCTGCTACAAACGGGTCAACCGGATCGACCCCTTCCTGTACAGGCATGTCAATGTAATCCCAATCAAATTCGATTTGGCTATTGTCGGAACCATAAAGGCTGGCAATGGTCCAGAAACCTGCCGGGAACATTGCAATCTTTCCGGTAACGAAAAGACGTTCGTTATCCAGGCCGGAGCTGGTGGTGATTGCCGGCGACGGGGCATAGCCGTTCAGGCAGGCGTTGGTCAGCATGGTGATTGCATCAATAACGCCCTGGTTTGTAGACCAGGTTGACTGGCCATTCTCAAAGAAGGTTCCGCCATAGTTGCCGATAAAATTGTAGTAGTCGCAGTTGTAAACACTAACTGCCAGTGCATAATATTCCGTACGACCAGTTGCTTCATCTACCTTGGTGAGCTGCGGCAGCAACGCTTCAAGATCATCCATGGTCCATCCATCTTCTGGAATCGGGACACCCGCATCCTCAAAAATTTCTTTATTGATGGCCATGTTGTACGGATCAAGGCCGTTGGCCAGCATGTAATAACTGCCGTCATACTTGCCAGCTTCCAGGACAGACTCCGGTATGGTCGATATCACATCCGCATATTGCTCCATGAAATCATCAAGCGGTCTGCTTACAGGAGCAAGCCGGGAAACATTTTGAGAAGTAGTGCCAAAAACATCTGGCAGATCGCCAGCAGCAGCCAATGTTTGTAGTTTCAAATAATAGTCGGTGGTAATGTGTAAAAATTCGACATTTGCATTTGGATACAATTCAGAGAATGAAGCACAGAAAGCTTCTTTTTGCAAACGTTCTGTTTCATCGCCCCAGAACGCATACTGGATATTTCCGGAAATATCCTCTGTACCTGTTCCGCCTGTGGATTCCTCACTGCCGGAGGATTCTGTCGCAGAACTTTCAGGTTCCGAAGAAGACCCGCTGGCAGCAGATTCGCTGGTACAGGACGCAAACAGCGAACATGTCAAAGCAAGTGCCAAAATCAAAGAAAGTGCCTTTTTCATTTTATTTCCTCCTTTAATAATAAAACCGGACTGTACCTCGTATAAATTCAGGCCTTAACAAGCCGTTCCGGTTACACATCTGCCACAGCGCAAAACCTTCTCAAACCAGCGACGTGTTCTATAGCAGGACAAATCATTTTCTTTGCTTTCCCTTCACCTTTTGGACAAGCCTGCCTGAACAACAATCCCAGTGCAAAACAAAGCAACTCTTTGCCAAGCAGCAAATCTCCTTGCCGCTATGGGTTTTCAGTATAGCGTATCTGTCTCCCCAGATTTTCAACACCCATTTCACAGCTTTTCCAGCATTGCATACCTATGCAAGAATCCGCCGAAAAAACGCTGCCATCTTAAAGAAGTACGTCAATTGCTGACCCCTTCCCCAAATCTGCATAGAAGCTGTTTCACACCAGTGATTACAAAGCTTGTTAAACCTGTTTTTATTTTCTGTTTACAGAACCGGTTGTTACCCCGCTATGACGATCGGTATATAAATTGGAGTGAAGTGACCCTCTGGCATAATTTCCAGAATCAGCCTTGATTTAGGTTCTACTATTTCTCCTGCAAGAATTGAAAAATCTGTTTTTGCATATTCTCCGTCACAAAAATATCCTCTGCCGTCATACAAGTTGCGGCGGCATTTCACGCTCCAGCCCTCTGGAACGACCCAACGGATATGATAATGTTTGCTGTCGGGAATGATAAGCTTATGTTTGAGCGAAATTTTTCCTTTAAGCTCCTCTCCGGGCTGTAAATAAGGCTCTTTTTCAAATTCCACCAGCACGGATGCACAAATACTGTCCACCGTAAACGAATACTGTTTTCTTCCGCAAATACTGTCAGCAAACGAAGACCCTTTCAGTTTCTCGATGTCCAGCTCTGAAAAATCATTTTCTGTACCGAGCTGGAACACATCCTGCCCTTCGAGTTTGTTCCAGTCATATCGATCCCGTTGTTTTTTCTCCTTTAAAGATTCCCTGAACTGGAAATATTTCTCGTTGCGCGTCCTGAGCGTAACCGGCAGCAGGTTCATCACCGCATCCGTCAGTTCTGTGCAGGTTTCCGGGAAAAGCCCATGGCCAAAAAGGATACACGCCGTTTTGATCTCATCGCCGATATATTGTGCCCAGTCTTGCGGGATTCCGGAACTTCCTTTCATGATGCCGAGCAGTGAACCCACAGTAGCAGCCGTACAATCGGTATCATCTCCACAGTTTACCGCCAGGATCATCGATTGTTTGAAATCGCATTCCCCATACAGAAGTCCCAGTATCACATACCCGATGTTCGCCGGCGCCTGGAACCATCCCAGATCTTCACTGTCCTCTACAAGAATCCGGCGGACTTCCTGCCATGGCGTACCTTTTTTATATTCCTCTAGAACGATCCGGACACTTCTCGCCACACGGCAATCCTGAGGAATCTTACTCAGTCCAATAGCAATCAACTGAAAAATATCGCTAACAGCGAACGCAGCGCTTTCCATGGCAGCTATAAAGATTGCAGCATAGGTTCCTTCTCCGTAACCATGATCCACACATGCATCCTCAAAGGCATACCTGACTGCTTCTTCTATGTGCAAGGGATACAGACAAGCCCATATTTCCGTCCGGATCCAGGCGCCATTAGAATTGCGCCAGAGCTTATTGGAAAGCTCACCTGAAACGGGAGGAAAAAAACCTTCCTTCATATGTGCCATGCAAACGCCGTATTCATTCCAGTTCGGACCGATCCATGCGGTCCAATATTCTCCCAGGGTACAGGCATTGATTGCCTCTGGTCCCAATTCATCCACTGCACGAAGCCAGACAAGCTGCAAATCCAAGTCATCATTAGGTAACGCTTCGCCGGGGTTTGTGTGAAACCCTTTCACATCCAGCATCTCTTTTGTCCCTTCATACGGACCTCCGAGCGTACCTCCAATATTTTTTCCCATCCAACATGCGTAAATTTTATCCCGCAAATACTTCTGATCAAAGCGTATCATACCGCTATCTCCTTATTTTTTAGGTGTAAAGTAAAATAACAGAAAAAAAGCTGTTTATCCTTTTTATCATGATACTTCAAAATGTAGATTGTTTTTTATAAGAAGAGAATTTCCAGAAAAACAAGTGGAAAATTTCCCCAATATTCTATTTCTGAATTTCTGTTCTATCTTTTATGGATTTTTCATGTATTGCACAGCGGACAAGTTAGAAAAGCTCTTGCTTTCCGGAAGTTTCCCGGGTTCTCCGCCGGACACAAAAGCAGTTGTTCTTGCCTGTCTGCCGGGGATGTACGAAGATTGTTTTGTTCGAACGGAAGTTTGTCGTCACTACCGAACAGGCCGACATCGATCACCGGATGATAGGCCCCTTCATACTGCCATCCCCTTTCAAAACAAGAATTTTTCTAATTCTTATGATACATAAGCGCAGGGCAAAAAACAAGAACGATATTTCAGCAAAAATAACGTCTTTATTTAACCTCCGATAATTTTTTTAGTTGTTTCACCGTTATTAACTTAGAAAAGCTAAGGTATCTGAATAGGTTTTCTGTTCTATCCAATGGTTGTTACAAAATAGTCCACTGAAAAATAATGTACAAAATTCGAAACTTTTTTACCGTTGGACGCTTAAAACAGCTTCCGACTTCTTCACCACTGCCCGGCTTACTAACCGCAGGGTCGCCTTGAAATTTCTGAAAGCTTTTTCCGGAAGCATCGGTTTTGCAGCACAATTTTCCATCTATGTAAATTTTGGTCGTCCCTTGCGGGTGCGTATAGTTTTTCCGGTGAAGGATACACTATCCTAAAAAAACGGTGGACCGTTTCAGTCCGTCGTGGAAGGATGGCTTTTGATGACCCGCAGAAGAAAAATCCAGATAATCAGCGTATTATCTGTTGCATTCCTGGCGTTGGCAGGAACCGCATACGGCGGATATTCCCTCGCCGGAAAATACCGGCGTGGATTGGAACTGACGTACCAACGGGCTTTAAGTGATTTAGGCGACTATGTTGCTGCCATGGAAACAACCCTTGACAAATCCTTATACGCAAACACACTTCCGCAGCAGACCGGCGTAGCTGCAAAATTGATTCGGGAATCCAGCGGCGCACAGGCAGCTTTATCCGCGCTGCCTTCCAGCGACAGCGATCTTTCGGACATCAGCCGGTTTTTGTCCCAGGTAGGCGAATATTCCCTGTCACTTTCGTCCAAGGCAAGTTCCGGTGAGGAAATCACCCAGGAAGAATATGCTAAATTACAAGAACTGGCCGGATATGCCGGAACCCTTCAGGAAAGCCTGAATGACATGGAAGCAAAATTGTTCGGCTCCGGAGAAGCCATTGGGAAGGCGGAAACCTTCCTGAATAATCTGGAAACTCAAGAGGTTTCTTCATTCCAGACATCTCTGGAGGATACTGCCAAAGAATTTTCCGATTATCCTACTTTGATTTATGACGGCCCGTTTTCCGACCACATTGGGCAAATGAAGCCAAAATTTCTGGACGGGGAACAGGAAATCCCTCAGGGGAACGCGCAAACCGTGGCCGCTGAATTCTGGGGGATTGACCACGCAAATGCAGAACACACAAACGATACCGCCGGAGGACTTCCCACCTACAATTTTTCTTACGGAAACGCCCGGGTCAGTGTTACCAAGGCAGGAGGATATGTTGCATCCATGATTGATTCCCGGGAGATTTCACAACCGTCGTTAGGATATGAAGAGGCGCTTGCCAAAGCGAAGGAATTCTTGGAAGGACGCGGCGTTACCGGCATGAAAGAAAGCTATTATGTCATTCATGACGGAAAATGCGTGATCAATTTTGCATACAGCGAGGGGGATTTAATTTTCTACCCGGACCTGATCAAAGTGGCAGTAGCTCTGGACAATGGGCAAATAGTGGAATACGACTCCACCGGCTATCTGATGAACCATCACAACCGTCCTCCGCAGGAACCGGTGCTGACAATGGAAGAAGCGCAAACAAGCGTTAGCCCTTATTTACAGGTAGAAAGAGGGCTCCCATGTGTTATCCCCACCTCAGGATTGAACGAAGTACTGTGCTATGAATTTTTGTGTCACAGTGAGGACGGAGAGGAAGTCCTGGTTTATATTGATGCAGCAACCGGCATGGAAGAACAAATTTTAATTTTACTCAAATCGGATGAGGGTGTTTTAACCAGATAATCCCCTTTCCCTATAAAAAACAGCCTTGCTTTCCGGAGCAAGGCTGTTTTTGGAGTTTACGGAATTTCCTGATTAATACCCTTTTTGTGCTTCTCTCATGGCGATCTCGACCCATTTTATCAAACGCGTCGGATCTCCTTCCACTGTATTATTATCCTTTAAAATCATTTCCAGAACACAATCTTTCGCAAGTTCTCTTGTCCTCTGGATATCCTTTTGACTATACTCCGGATCGATCCCATGAGAAACCTGGGCCGGATTTGCTTTCCAGGAATAAATATACTGATTCCCAAGTTTTTCTGCCGCTTCTTCGCGGTTTGTCCATGGGCTTACCGAAACCCTTCGCAAATTGGGAATCATCTCTTTTAAAAAGTCAAATTTTCCATTCAAACATTCGCAGCAGGCATTAGAATTTCATAATCCAGCCGATCCCCCAAATTCAATTTTTGCAAAATAAGATATTGCCGTACTGTCTCGATTTCATCAGCAACAGGTACTGTTTTTCGATGGTCGCTGATATTTGCACGAAGCATCCGCGCCAGTGTACAGATAAACTCGCTGGTAAGCGGGTCATTTGCCAATTTGGCGGAACTGCTGATGCTCTCTAATGTATTATACAAAAAATGAGGGCTTATTTTTTCCTGCATAGCGTAATACTGAAATTGCAGCAATTTATATTCCGCAGCCTGTTTTGCGAGTTCCGCTTCATAGGCTTCACACACCAATTGTTCCAGTTTTTCCGCCATCTGATTCATATATTGTGAAATTACACCGATTTCATCATGCTTGAAATTCTGTTCCACTATCTCTTCGCTTTGCGGGGAATACATACGGATCCGATTCAGCAATTGATTCATATTATTCGCGACTGGATGTGTCATAAGTGCCATAAAAACAGTGACCATTATAAATACACAAACACAGATCAATACCAGCGTGATGGTGCTACTGCGAAGTCCAAAAATCAGGTCATCCATTAGCACAATCCCATATAATGTCATGTCTTTCCCATCAATCTGTGAGGAAACAACTAAATAATTCTGTGATCCCAACGAAATTTCACAAAATTCTTGCTGTATGGTATATTGCTTCAAATATTCAATCATATCTGGAAACAATTCTTCTGTCAGATTACAGATAGAACCGTTTTTATCTTGAAGAAGGTACATGGTACTCTGCGAATCTGAAGCGTAAGACAGCAAATAACTTTCTTTTACCTGCATTTGAAGATATCCATAATTTTTCAGGTTTTTCTCAATTAGGCAACGATTCATAATTACATGACCATTGTCATTAATTTTCCAAACCGGAGAGCCCTCTATTTGATCTGAAAAATCTGCTATGGATTCGTATTGTAATCCATCCACTTGTTTCATAATATCTCTGGCCCCCAGAGAGGATGGATAATATTCTTCAAGCTGCATATCCAGGAAGTAGACTTCACTGATATAAGAGTGATAGTAAGATACCAAGCTATATAGAAGATGACTGATCTCGTTTGTAAAAAGATCATGATCTTTAATCTTACAAAGCTCTTCGGAATTTTCCCCGAAAAAGAAGTTATGTTGCAATGTCTCTACATGGGTCATTCGTGTACTGATTGTTTCTGTCATTTGGTGTACCGAAGCTTTTAAAAACTTTTCACTGTTATTTTTGATTGCAATATAAGAAAGGTTATAACTTGTTGTTCCAATCACAACAATTGCACATAGCACCATTACAATACCAATGGTCAAAAAACGATAAACGATTTTATTCCTAATTCTTAAACGTCTCTTCTTAGATAATTTCATAAAAACAGTATCTTCTTTCTGATCTTTTTTTCAAAATATCACGAATTTCTCAGTTTATCAACGAATTTTGACGATACTTTGCGACAAAAGTCATATCTCCTATATAACAGGTAAAAATATTACTATATGAAAAGATCATGACTTTTATATATTGAGTAAAAGAAATACCTTTCTTCCATTTTTTAATCTTGTTATACTAAAAATATAAAATATTTTATATTTTTTTAGGAAGAAGGACGAATCATGGAAAAGTCTTGCCTGCTAAAAGTTTTTGACGGAGAAAAAGGACCCTATTTGCCTATTCTCTCTGGATGGATCGCCGCACCCGACTATATCGCTCAACTGAACAGAATTTCCATGGACGAATATTGGTCTGATCCTAAAAAATGGTCAATTTCTGCCTATCAAATTCTCGGTGCAGACGGATTAATTGATATTTTTATTCCGAAAAACAAAGGGGATTTCCGCTGTGTCGATCACAGCAATTATTCCCGCAGCAATACCAACATAGATTTGGAAGATGCCGTAGAGGAAATCCGCCGTTGGCCGGAGCCAGAACATTATGCGGATTTTCTGGAATCCCAATTTGAATCTGAATATCAGAACTATAAGAAAAATCTTTTAGAGACACAGCAGCAGTGTGGTGATTCTCTCCTTTATATGCCTGCTCAATGGAACGCAGGGGCAAAAATCAATTGGTATGATACTTTTGGCTATGAAAATTTTTTCTTGTTAATCGGACTTTATGAAAAAGAAGCAAGAAAATTGACCGAACACGGAGGCGTTATCGGAAAACATTTATCCAAACTGGTTGCACGTGCAATTTCAGAAGGAATTTATCCGAAAGCCGTGTTATTGGGAGAGGATATTTGTTCCCAACGCGGCCCCATGGTTTCCCCTGAATTTCTTGAAAAGTATTATGCTCCACAACTGCGAGAGGGATTAAAACCGCTCTTGGAAGTAGGATGCCGACCCGTTTGGCATTGTGATGGGGATGTTCGTCCCATTCTCGACATGCTGATCGACTGCGGGATTGGAGGAATGCAAGGTTTTCAGCCGGAATGCGGTCTAACGTTAGAATACACTGCTGCAAAACGGACAAAATCCGGCGGAAAAATGTTAATTTTTGGACCTCTTTCCGTTACCAGTGAACTCCCAAAATTTACTCCAGAACAGGTCAGACAAAAGGTTCAGCAAGCAGCAGAAATTTATCTCTCGAATGCTGACCTTGTCCTATTTACCGCCAATACAGTCAATCCCGATGTTCCTTTCGAAAATATTTTAGCGATGTTTGAAGCGGCTAAAGACATCCGTTATTAATCCATCTGTCTCAGAATTGCTTGCGACAGAAACAGAATACAAAGGAAAAAATAAATATTGCAAAACAATGGTTTAAAAAGAAGGAGCGATTTTATGCCAACTTCAGAAAACAAAAATGCCATGACATCCAGAGAAATCGTGAAGGCCATGATCGAATTCCGAAATCCGCCGAGACTGCCAGGAAATTTTCCGGAGCCATT
>CALWKP010000016.1 GCA_944381295.1 uncultured Clostridia bacterium
ATGAATTCCCAGTCTAATATTTTGGAAAGAATTTTTGTAAAATCCGGGATTCCTTACCGGATCATCGGAGGACTTAGATTCTATGAGCGCAAGGAAATCCGGGATATGTTGGCGTATTTAAACGTCATCTGTAATCCGTCAGATGAAATTCGCCTGAGAAGAATTATTAACCAGCCGAAAAGGTCAATTGGAGACAAGACAATTGCACAGGCGATAGAGATTTCGCGAAACTTAGGTGTTCCGCTCTTTGATGTGATTTGTTATGCGGATGAATATGAGCCTTTGAGCCGTGCGGCAGGAAAACTGATGGCTTTTGGACAAATGATGCAGGAGCTTATCAAAGCATCACAGGATTCCTCGGTGTCACTGGAAGAACTCTATCAATTGTTACTGGAAAAAACAGACTATCTTGCATTTCTTGCAGCGGAAGGCGACAACACACAGGAACGCATTGACAATATCAACGAATTGGCGTCGAACCTGATTAAATATCAGGAAGAAAATCCGGATGGAGAGTTGTCTGGATTTTTGGAAGAAGTATCGCTGTTTACTGATATCGACAATTATGACGAAACAGCAGACAGTGTTGTGATGATGACCATGCATTCGGCAAAAGGTCTGGAATTCCCGGTGGTGTTTCTTCCCGGCATGGAGGATGGCCTTTTCCCGGGGTTGCAGGCGATCTACAACCCTGAAGAGATCGAAGAGGAACGCCGTTTGGCCTATGTGGCGATCACCAGAGCGAAAGAGAAACTGTATCTGGTCAATGCGGAAAGCAGAATGCTGTTTGGTTCCACCTCGAGGAATAAACCATCGCGTTTTCTGGAAGAGATTCCGATGGAGTTGATCGAAAAAAGCCGGGAGAGAGATTGGAAAAAACCCGAACCTGGAATGGTTCTGCCGACTTCTTCAAGGGAATCCCGTGCAGTGCAGATCAATAGTGCGAGAAATTTTGGACCGGCATCTTTCTTAGGAGCCGGACCAAGCAAAGAGACATTTTCTGTTGGAGATACTGTAGAACATAAAACGTTCGGTATCGGAAAAATACGAGGAACAACTCCTATGGGAAATGACACCCTTTTAGAGATAGAATTTGATAAAGCCGGCGTGAAAAAGCTTATGGCAAATTTTGCCCGATTGAAAAAAGTTTGATGACACAGCAAAATGCCTCAGGGCACGGTGAGACCGTATCCCTGAGGCATTTTTATGAATTGGAATAGGAAGCAAACCGTTACTTCTTCTTACATCCGTGGTCTTCACAGCCACAGTCGTTTACTTTCGGCGGGAAGAATTCATCTGTTGGGAATTCGATACGGCGGAAAAGTTCACAAGGATTGTCAGAGGATGTAACACATTCTTTCTCCGGAATGCAGAAATCGTAAGCGGGAATCAGCATCTGGACATTTCTGACAATTTGGATGATGGTGAACAGGCCGATTGTAACATATACCACCCGTTTCCTGACGCAGGTTTCCAATTCACCGCCATAATGCTTGCAGATGCATTCAGGAATGTGGCAGCAGGAATCACAAGAATGACATGGTGCGTCACAAAGCCGGGCGGAAAGTCCGATGGGTTCTGCAACCTGGCAAGTCGCCTTGGGAAGGACCCTGCTGGTATATGTTTGATCGTCGGGGTTGTCGAGGGAGCGATCGGAAGAGAACATTTTCACATTTCCTTCGCTGCCGTACAGGATGACCTTTTTACTGAAAATGGAAAGACCATTAACCGTAACAGGTCCGGATGCAGGATTGCAGTAAACGTCCAGGCAAATGTCGAAGAAAAATGTCATATCGATGGAATAAAATCCCTTGTGGAAGGGGACCGGTTCCAAGTCGAGATAGACCGTGATAACTTCTACATTTTTCATCCGGACATTGACAGCATCATCAATTGTTTGTTGGACGGACGGGGTAAAATAAACGCGAAGGTCTTCCAGGCAGTCTTTATCGCTGCAAGAATCATAGATGCGCATCGCATCGATGCAAACAGCTTCCTTAAAGCATCCCGGATCGCGTTCCTGAGTGGAAGCCTCATAATTGGATTCAACCATAAACGTTCCTCCTAACGGGTAATACCCATAGTTCTCTATACCATTTTATGGAATCAGAAAAAAAGTGTGACAGCCTCCAAAAAGAGGATAGAAAAAGAAGGAGCGTTATGGAATCTCAATAGAATGTCTGTGAAAAAATACACAAAATGTAGAGAAATTTCAGAAAATATATTGCAGATATTGCATATTTGATGCTATAATAGATACAAATAGGAATGTCGACGGGGAACCGTAGGAGTTTTTTAGGGAGCATGAAGTTAAATTTCTTTGAGGGAGAGGGTTTTCCGTTGATTTCGAAAGAGGAGGGGTTCTATGAAGAAATTTGTTTGTCTATCGCTTTCGTTATTGCTAATGGTGTCCGTTTTGTTGACCGGATGCACCAAAAAAGAAGAAACCACGGATAACGAATCTGAAGTATCCGAGGTATCCAGTGTCGTGACACCTTCGGAGCCCTCTTCTGAACCGGAACCAGTCATTGTGATGGGACAGATTGTCAATGTGGATGAAGGCAGTTATGCCAATGTAAGGTCTTCCCCTTCCATGGAAGGGCAAATTATCGGACAAGCACTGCCAGATCAGCAGTTTGAGTTGGACCCTACTGGAAATGAAGGCGATTGGGTTAAAATTGTGTTTAACGATGCCCCTGCCTATGTTCATAAGGATTACATCGCAGAAATCGCTTCTTAAAGCGGGAAAGAACAAGGAGAATTTTGATAGGTCAGGCCGTGTTGATGATGCGGTCTGACCTTGTTATGTACTATGCTGGTTGGTGGAGAAAGGAGCCGCAATGATACGCTATTTTTTTCGGGGACAAAAAGTCTCTGAGGCTGCCAAAATGTTGCTCGGAGATCGGAAAGATTATGCTCCGGAACACTATATACACTATGAGGAATTAGAAGTGGTGGTTCAGGACGACGGTAGATTTTCTGTCTGGGGAAACCGGGGAGAAGATTCTGATTTGCTGCAAGATACCAGAAAAGATTATGAGGGCCTGATAGATCGTGTAAAAGATCATGCCGATGAATTTTGGGAAGACTCGGAGGAACCGGAGGAGAACTCGGAAGAATTTGATTTTCTGTGACCCTGTTCAAAGATCGGACATAAATTTTTGATACAGTATGTAAGAAAGCCTTTTCGGGAGGAATGGAAGGAGTGAAGCCATGCGGAAAGATCGGTACGGGAACTCCGGCCGGAAAGGAGAAAAAATTTTAAAAAGCCGGCCTACGTGGAGAAAGACCAGCCAAGTAAAAAAACTCAAAATTTTAATGACGATCGTCATGATTGTTTTAGTGATCTCGATAGCTGCCGCAGGAGTAATTGCTTGGGTGACAGTAGATCCGTTAGGCATCTGGGAAGAACAGACCAGCAGTATGGTAGAATCGAGTTCGATGCCGGAAAGCCAGCCCCCCCAAGAGGAGGAAGATATCAATATCAGTGAGTTTGATTTGATTGTTGTCAATAACGATTCACCGATTCCTTCCGGATTTTCTTTGGAAGTGGTGGAAGTAGAAGGGGTTCCGGTAGCGAAGCGGATCGAAGAAGATTTGGAACAGTTGCTTTCAGACGCGAAGAAAGAAGGATTGTCGTTGGAACTGGTTTCAGGTTATGTGGCCGCTGAGGAGCAAGAAAGCCTGTATCAGAAAAAAGTAGAAGAGTTAGAAAATTCGGGAATGTCAAAAGTACGGGCGGAAAATGCAGCCTTGGAATCCGTAGAACGTGGCGGATGCAGTGAATTACAGACAGGGTATACGGTGACTTTTGGAGCAGGTACCGCAACGGAAGGGTCCTCTTTTGAAACAACGGCAGAATATAAATGGCTGATTGCAAATTCGCTGGAATATGGATTTGTGCTGCGGTATCCAGAAAATAAGACAGAAGAAACGGAAAAGGATTACGATCCGACGACTTTTCGCTATGTGGGACAGGAAAATGCACAGCGCATGCGGCAATTAGGGATGTGTTTGGAGGAATACGCACAATATATGGCACAGCAGCAGAAAAATAATTGATATTTTTAAAAGTTTTACTTGCTTTTTCGCGGCTATTGTGATAGAATTCATTTGTTAAAGTTGCAGTTTATCTGAAAGAGGTGACAACGAATGAAGGAAAATCTGCATCCGAAGTACGAGAAGACTACTATCACCTGTGCTTGCGGCAATGTTATTGAAACAGCTTCTACTAAGAAGAATATCCGCGTGGAAATTTGTTCCAAATGCCACCCGTTCTTTACAGGTAAGCAGAAACTTGTTGATACAAGCGGACGTGTTGATATGTTCAAGAAACGTTACGGCCTGGATAAATAAGGTGGTTTCGAGGGCGGCGCAATGCGCCGCCTACATTTTTATACCAGGTTTTTGCCTGGGGGAGGGCGGAATGGCAGAGTATAAGACACTTCGGCAGGCGGCCTCCGACGAGTTTACCGAGCGTCACTCGCGGTTTATCGGCTATGCCAGGCCGGTCAGCACCGAGGAGGACGCCGTTTCTTTTATTAATGAAATCCGTCAGAAGCATTGGGATGCAAGCCATAATACCTATGCGTATATCTTGCGGGAAAATGGGGCCATGCGATATTCTGATGATGGGGAACCACAAGGGACCGCGGGCCTTCCGATCCTGGAAGTCCTGAAAAAGTCAGGAATCACAGACGCGGTTGTAGTCGTCACGCGATACTTTGGCGGAGTCCTTTTGGGAAAAGGCGGACTTCTGCGGGCTTATTCTCACGGGGCGGCTATCGCCGTAAATAAGGCGGAACCGGTGATCATGAGGAAATGCCTGCTCACGGAATTTTCCTGTGATTATGGAGCTTATGGAAGAGTTGCGGCATTGGTGCCAAGCCACGGTGGGGTAATGGATGACACGATATATACAGATTGTGTTACCCTCCGGTTTCATATTCCCGAAGAAGATTTCCCACGGCTCCAGAAAGAATTGACTGAAGCGTCAAGCGGCCAAATCGAGATAAAGATAAACGGAGAAAAATTTTTTGAATTTTTGGAGGATTTTTAAATCCTTTCGCGTATATCTTTGTAAAGGCGGGTGATTTCATGACGATCAGGGAACGTACACAGCTGTTGGAAGAGCAGATTTTGTCGCCTTATGCCGCTTTGTCAAAAAACAGTGCGGGGCGCGACAGACCAGAAGACGAATGTGAGATGAGGACTCCATATCAAAGAGATCGAGACAGGATTCTTCATTGTAAATCGTTCCGCCGCCTGAAACATAAGACGCAGGTGTTCCTTTCTCCGGAAGGGGATCATTACCGCACAAGGCTTACCCATACACTGGAAGTTTCACAGATTGCGCGGACGATTTCACGGGGACTCCTGCTGAACGAAGACCTTACAGAAGCGATTTCTCTGGGACATGACCTGGGGCATACGCCGTTTGGCCATGCGGGAGAACGTGCTTTGGATGCGCTCTATGGAGCGGGGTTCCGGCATTATGAACAGAGTGTCCGCATTGTCGAAAAGCTGGAAAATGGCGGGAAAGGATTGAACCTGACTGCTGAGGTGAGAGATGGTGTCCTGTGCCACACAAAGGGCCGGGAAGCCAAGACCATGGAAGGACGGGTCGTGCGTCTCGCGGACAGGATCGCTTACATCAATCATGATATTGACGACGCAGTGCGGGCTGGAGTTCTGGAAGAAAAGGACATTCCGAGAGAAGCGGAAATTCTGGGAGACAGAAAATCTGCAAGGATCAATACATTGGTCAGATCTGTATTGGAGAATACAACAGGCAGCGAGCTTCGAATGGATCCGGAAATCCAACAGGCGTTTGACGTGCTTTATGAGTTTATGTTCAAGCATGTTTATTTGAACCCGTATGCAAAAAAGGAAGAAAAGAAGGTCCCGGGATTGATCGGGGCATTGTATGAGTACTTAAAAAGGCCGGAACATCTGCCGGAAGATCTCCGGGAAATGGCAGAGCACGAAGGGGCGGAACGGGTTGCCTGTGACTATATTGCAGGAATGACAGACCATTTTGCGGTAAAACTGTTCCAGAAAGTCTATGTCCCGAAATTTTGGAATGTGTAAGGGGAACCATAGGGACAAGGGGGGATTAGATGCCGCTTCCGGAATCCTTTATGCAGGAATTGAAAATGCGAAGCGATATTACGGATATTGTGTCGTCTTATGTGAACCTGAAACGAAGCGGGCGCAATATGGTTGGACTATGTCCTTTCCATGGAGAAAAAACACCGTCCTTTCATGTTTATTCTGAAAATGGTTCATTTTATTGTTTTGGCTGTGGAGCTGGCGGCGATGTTATTACTTTCATTCGCCGCATTGAGAATTTGGATTATATGGAGGCAGTCCGGTTTTTAGCACAAAGGGCTGGTCTCCAGGTGCCGGAAAATCAGGCAGACGATGGTTTTGCCAGATTGAAAGCGCGAATTTTGGAGATTAACCGGGAAGCCGCTCGGTATTTTCATAAAACTCTTTTGTCTCCGGAAGGAAAGAAAGGTCTGGATTATCTTACAAGCCGGGGGTTGTCCATGAAAACGATCCGGCATTTTGGGTTAGGTTTTTCTTCATCCAATAGGTTTGACTTGGTAGACCACCTTTCCCAATTAGGATATCGGGCAGAGGAAATGATCCAGGCCAATGTGGCTTTTCAATCATCGAGAGGAAAAGCTGTGGACCGTTTCTTTGACCGGGTGATGTTTCCGATTATTGACCTGCGAGGAAACGTTATTGCTTTTGGCGGACGCATTATGGGCGACGGGAAACCCAAATATCTCAACACTTCTGATACACCGGTTTTTCGCAAAAGCAATGGCTTGTTTGCAATGAATTTTGCGAAAAACAGTGGAGGAGAGCAGCTGATTCTTGCGGAAGGCTATATGGATGTCATTGCGCTGCATCAGGCGGGCTTTACCAATGCAATTGCGACATTGGGGACGGCTCTTACTTCGGAACAGGCGAAACTGATTTCCCGATATGCGAAAGAAGTTGTCATTTCTTACGATTCTGATGGAGCAGGTCAGAAAGCCACTGCAAGGGCAATTCCGATTTTGCGGGATGCAGGGCTGTTGGTCAGGGTTCTGACGATCAGCGGAGGGAAGGACCCCGATGAATTTATTCGATCCCATGGGGAACAGGGACCCGCAAGGTTCAAACAGCTTCTGGAAAGCAGCGGGAATGATGTTGAATACCGTCTGCAAAAAATCAAATCAGGATGTAATATGCAGACAAGTGACGGACGAGTGTCATATCTTACCCAGGCGGCAGCGCTGCTGGCGACTCTGGAAAGCAAGATTGAACAAGAGGTATATGCCGGAAAACTTGCCGAAGAGATTGGGGTGGACCGCAATGCGATCCTGCTTCAGATCAATAAAAATAGCAAAAAAATTTCGCGGGAACAGGAAAAAAAAGAATTCCGGGTGTTCCAACAGAGCAGTATGGGATTTCGGGATGCCGTAAATCCCGAAAAAAGCGCAAATCTTCGCGCAGCGAACGCAGAAGAAGCGTTGATTGCCTTTTTATTTTACCATCCGGACGCAGCAAACCGGATTTCGGAACAATTACCGCCAGAAAAATTCTGTACATCGTTCAACCGCCGTGTATATCGGATGATATTGGGTAAAATTATAGATGGCAAGGCGTTTAGCCTTACGGACATTTCCGGGGAGTTTTCCATCGAGGAAATGAACTCGATCGCCAGGATTCTTGCCAAGTATCAGCCAATCATAGCGGGAATGGAAGATGCGGAGGAATACATCGGCGTAATCCTTCAGGAAAGAGGGAAGATTAACGCAGATGCAGTGGCTGCGGCGGATGAAAAGACGATACAGGAATATTTGCTGAAGTTAAAAGAGCAAAAAAAATAGGGGGATTCACTCAATGGATACACCGGATAAGAAAACCGTTGTCAGAAGTCTGATCGAACTGGGAAAAAGCAAAGGACAACTTACTACAAAAGAAATTGAAGATTCTCTTGCAGAATTGGACTTTGAACCGGAGCAGATAGAAAAATTCTATGACACACTGGAATCACAGGGGATTGAGATTATCGAGGATTTCTCGGATCTCCACCTGGAGGATTTAGACCTGGAAAATGATCTCAGCGATGCCGAAGATTTGGAATCAGCGCTGAGTACGGAAGGCATTGCAATCGATGACCCAGTCAAGGTATATTTGAAAGAAATCGGGCGTGTTCCGCTGTTGACCCCGGAAGAAGAAATTGATCTGGCTATCCGGATTTCCAACGGGGATGAAAGTGCGAAAAAACGTTTGTCAGAGGCAAACCTTCGGTTGGTTGTCAGCATTGCGAAAAGATACCTTGGCAGAGGAATGCAGTTCCTTGATTTGATCCAGGAAGGAAATCTGGGCCTAATTAAAGCTGTCGAGAAATTTGATTATACCAAAGGGTTTAAGTTTTCCACTTATGCAACGTGGTGGATTCGACAGGCGATTACCAGAGCGATTGCAGACCAGGCGCGTACGATTCGTATTCCAGTGCACATGGTAGAAACGATCAATAAAGTAAAGAAAGTTTCCAGCCAGCTCCTGCATACCAATGGCCATGAGCCGACCGCGGATGAAATCTCGGAAGAACTGGATATGCCGGTTGATAAAGTGCGTGAAATCATGCGCGTAGCCCAGGAGCCTGTATCCTTGGAAACGCCGATCGGTGAAGAAGAAGACAGCCATCTGGGAGATTTCATTCCGGATGATGATGCCCCGGCACCACAGGATGCAGCTTCCCATACGCTTTTGAAGGAGCAGCTTGCAGAAGTTCTGGATACGTTGACGCCGAGGGAAGAAAAGGTACTCCGACTTCGTTTTGGTCTGGAGGATGGCCGGTCACGGACGCTGGAAGAAGTGGGCAAAGAGTTCAACGTCACCAGAGAACGTATCCGCCAGATTGAAGCCAAAGCGCTCCGGAAGCTCAGGCATCCGAGCCGCAGCAAGAAATTGAAAGACTTTTTGGATTAAGAGAAAGAGTAGGAGGATGTCGTTATGCACATGACCTTGGAAGCGGATTACGCGGTCAGGATCGTGGAGAAGCTTGCGTCATCCACGGAAAAAGCGGATGCCCGGACGATTTCTGAGGAAACAAAAGTCCCACAGAGATTTGCGTTGAAGATACTGCGAAAGCTTGTCGCGGATGGAATTGTGCAGTCCTTCAAGGGCGCACATGGCGGCTATAAATTGGCTCGGGCCCCGGGAGAGATCACCTTACGGGAGGTCATTGAGTCCGTAGAAGGTCCTTATATGATTTCCCGATGCCAACAGGATGAGTACTGTTGCAGTCATACGGCATGCCGGTTTCATCAGATTTATAGCGAGATTTCCAATATGGTCAGAGACAAATTGGAATCCTATACATTTGAGAACATAGTAGACTCTCCGAAAAATCACCCCTAAATGAGAACTCCCCCAACACCGTCTTTTCTGGTGTTAGGGGAGTTTTGTGATAGTAGAAAACAAAAAACGCTTGGTATTTCCGGACGGAAAACAAGCGATTTCATGGTTCTTAATGAGCAGAATTTCCTGGGAAAAACTCTGTTTCTACATATTCGAAAAAACTTTGTGAAAGAAAATTTTTGTAAAGACACCAATATCTGCAAATTTTTTGAATTTTATGGTTGACAAATACAACATGTTGTTATAAAATAATATACTGCATCATCATGGAAACATATACTCTTCCTAGCCTCATATATATTAGCACGATTTTTGAAAAAAGGCAAGAGTATCGTGGGAATTTTGTAAAAAATAGCATGGATCGGTGTAAAAAAGGCAGTTGATACTCACAGAGACGGTAAATATATGAATGGAGTGATTGCGCCAATGGTGAATGTCAAACCGGTACAACTAGGCAAAACTACTCGAATGAGCTTTTCAAGGATCGACGAAGTCCTTGGCATGCCTAATTTAATCGAGGTGCAGAAGAATTCGTACCAGTGGTTCCTGGATGAAGGCTTAAAAGAAGTTTTCAGAGATGTTTCAGGCATCACCGATTATACCGGGAATTTGGTGCTCGATTTTGTCAATTACAAATTGGATGACAAACCGAATTACAGCGTGGAAGAGTGTAAGGAACGCGATGCGACTTATGCTGCTGCGCTGCGCGTTACTGCGCGCCTTCTGAATAAGGAAAGCGGTGAGATCAAAGAATCCGAGGTCTTTATGGGAGACTTCCCGTTGATGACCGATAGCGGTACTTTTGTGATCAATGGTGCGGAACGTGTCATTGTGTCGCAGTTGGTCCGTTCTCCCGGCGTCTATTTCAAGATGGAATATGATAAGACCGGAAAAGAGCTGTTCAGTTCTACGGTGATTCCAAACCGCGGTGCATGGCTGGAATACGAGAACGATGCAAACGATGTTTTTTATGTGCGCATCGATAAAAACCGTAAGATTCCGATCACAGTGTTTATCCGTGCTTTAGGATTGAGCACCGACGAAGAGATTTATGAATATTTCGGCGACGACGACCGTATTAAAGCGACGATTGAAAAAGATCCCACCAAAAATACGGAAGAAGCGTTGTTTGAAGTCTACCGGAAATTGAGACCCAGTGAGCCTCCGACGATTGAGAGTGCACAGGCCCACATCAACGGACTGTTCTTTGATGCGCGTCGGTATGACCTTTCCCGTGTAGGGCGTTATAAGTATAATAAGAAGCTGAATCTGGCAGGACGTTTGACAGATCAGCAGCTTTCCCGTCCGGTAGTGAACCCGCTGACAGGAGAACTGATGGCCGAAGCAGGGGAAACTGTTTCCCGGAAAAAAGCGCAGGAAATGGATGACGCAGGTGTTTCGGTAGTGTATATCACTTTGAACGAACGCGAAGTGAAGATCCTTTCCAACGGAATGGTAGATATTAATAACTTTGTGCCGTTTGACGCCAAAGAGGAATGCGGCGTGAATGAGCGCGTACGGTTCAGTGTCCTGTCTGAAATTCTGGAATCCTGTTCTTCTGAAGAGGAACTCAAGGAAACGATTTCGGCGAGGATCGATGAGTTGATTCCGAAACACATTATCATTGATGATATTTTCTCTTCGATCAACTATATGAATTGCCTGGCTGTCGGTATCGGAAATACCGATGATATCGACCACTTGGGCAACCGTCGTATCCGTTCGGTAGGCGAATTGCTGCAAAACCAGTTCCGTATTGGATTTTCCCGTTTGGAACGTGTCATCCGTGAGAGGATGACGTTGCAGGCGCAGGATCTTGAGATCCTCACCCCGCATTCTCTGATCAATATCCGGCCGGTTGTAGCGGCAATCAAAGCGTTCTTTGGTTCTTCTCCGTTGTCGCAGTTTATGGACCAGACCAACCCGCTTGCAGAATTGACACACAAACGCCGTCTGTCGGCTTTGGGTCCTGGTGGTCTGTCCAGAGACCGCGCAGGGTTTGAGGTTCGTGACGTTCATTACAGCCACTATGGACGTATGTGCCCAATTGAAACTCCTGAAGGTCCGAACATCGGTTTGATTTCCTATTTGGCAACCTTCGCAAGAATTAATGAATATGGCTTTGTTGAGGCTCCGTTCCGCCGCGTCGATAAGGAAACTGGTATTGTTACCGATGAAGTTATTTATATGACCGCGGATATGGAAGACGAATATATCGTTGCACAGGCAAACGAACCTCTTGATGAGGAGGGACGTTTCCTGCATAACAAGGTCAATGGCCGTTATCGTGACGAATTCGTGGAAGTTGATAAGTCCCAAGCAGATTATATGGACGTATCTCCGCGAATGGTTGTATCGGTTGCTACGGCGATGATTCCGTTCCTTGAAAACGATGACGCAAACCGTGCGTTGATGGGTTCCAACATGCAGAGGCAGGCTGTCCCGCTTCTCAAAACAGAAGCTCCGATTGTTGGAACTGGTATGGAATACAAGGCAGGTGTGGACTCTGGGGTCTGTGTTTTGGCAGAGCATGCCGGTGTTGTGCGCAGCGTTAGTGCGAATGAAGTGCGCGTGACTCGTGATGACGGCGAAATCGATACCTACCACATCATTAAATTTATGCGTTCGAACCAGGGGACTTGCATCAATCAGGTCCCGGTGGTAGAAAGAGGTCAGCGCGTTCAGAAGGGCGATGTTATTGCGGATGGTCCTGCTACCAGCAATGGTGAAATCAGCTTAGGAAAAAATGCGCTGATTGGTTTTATGACCTGGGAAGGTTATAACTACGAGGACGCAGTCCTGATTAATGAAAAAATTGTACGCGACGATGTGTATACGTCCATCCACATTGAAGAATACGAGATTGAATCGCGTGATACAAAGCTTGGTCCTGAGGAAATCACCAGAGATATTCCGAACGTCAACGAGGATTTGCTGAGCGATCTGGATGACAGCGGTATTATCCGTGTTGGTGCAGAGGTGCGAGCGGGTGATATTCTCGTCGGAAAAGTAACACCGAAAGGCGAGACCGAATTGACCGCAGAGGAACGTTTGCTGCGTGCGATCTTTGGAGAAAAAGCCCGTGAAGTCCGTGATACCTCCCTGCGTGTACCGCATGGCGAATATGGGATCGTCGTAGATGTAAAAGTGTTCACCAGAGAAAACAGTCATGATGAACTTAGCCCCGGTGTTAATAAAGTGGTACGCTGTTATATTGCCCAGAAGAGAAAGATCTCAGTCGGTGATAAGATGGCGGGCCGTCACGGAAATAAGGGTGTTGTTTCCCGTATTT
>CALWKP010000017.1 GCA_944381295.1 uncultured Clostridia bacterium
TTTAAGGATAGGATACAGAGGTGGTAATGTAGCTTGGATTGAAGATGTTTTTGTAGATGAAGAATATCGGAATAGAGGTATTGCAACGAAAAGTATTGAAGAAGCGGAGAAAATTATAAAAAAACGACCTCAATACACTTCCGTTTGTCTCGAGGTCGTTCCGGGAAATAAAGCGGCATTAAGTTTATATTATAAATTAGGATACAATAGACTGAGTTTGATTACTGTACGTAAAGATTTTCATCAATCAAATGATGGAGTGAAAGATAACATTTTAGGATTTGAGTTTAAAATATCATAAATCAAGGATACTTTTGAGATTGACATCCCTTTTAAAAATTCAACTGCAACAATGCAGATCAAATAAGGCATGTAAACTCTGCTATGATGGTGATGTCAAAAGATAATAACAGTCAATTATTAAAACAATTACATCTAAATATAATGTTGAAAAAGAAAGGAAAACACAATGATTGGAATTATTGGAGCCATGCAGGTGGAAATTGCGGGATTAAAAGACAAAATGGAGATCAAAGAAACAAAGCAGATCGCAGGAATTTCCTTTTACAGCGGGACAATCCATGGGGTAGACTGCGTGCTGGCGTGCTGTTCTCCCGGAAAAGTAAACGCTGCCGTCTGTACCCAGTGCATGATATTGGAATATCACCCATCGCTGGTCATCAACAGCGGCGTTGCGGGAGGAATTGGCGAGGGCGTCCATATGGGAGACCTTGTTGTTGCTGAAAGTGTTGTCCAGCATGATATGGATACTTCTGCACTTGGTGACCCCAAAGGGTATGTTTCTGGGCCGGACATCACGTATTTTCCTGCGTCGGCGCCGGTGGTGGAGGCTATCCTGAAAGCTGCTGTACCGATTTATGCCGGAGGTACCCATCAAGGAATTATCGCTACCGGTGACCAGTTTATCGGCAGCAATCAGAAGCTGATGGAGATCCGCAACGATTTCGGTGCGATCTGCTGCGAAATGGAAGGCGGAAGTATCGGACACACGTGCTATCTGAACCAGGTGCCGTTTGCGGTAATCCGTACGATTTCCGATAACGGAAACGATGATGCTGCAACAGATTTCATGCAGTTTGCAAAAGATGCCGCCGAGAAAAGTACCCGGCTGCTGTACGATATCCTTCCAGCGTTGGAGATAGGGATAAGATCATGAAGTACTATGATATTTCGCGGGAATTATTTTCTGCGGAACTGTATCCGGGCGATCCTGCTCCCAGACAGGAACCTATCCGCCGTCTGGATACTGGGGATGGATACAATCTTTCCGCCTTGTATACCGGCTGTCATTGTGGGACCCATATTGATGCTCCGCTTCATTTCTTGGAAGGCGGGGAATCCGTAGACGTTTTGCCCTTGGAACGCTTTCTGGGATATTGCAGCGTGGTGACGGTATCGGGGCTGATTACCGGCAGTGAAATTGACCAGCTGCTTCCAGAATGCGAAAAACGGCTTTTGTTCCGTGGAAACGGAACGGCTTATTTATCACAGAGCGGTGCATTTGCGCTCCGGTGTGCAGGGATTCTTTTGGTAGGGACCGACGCCATATCGATCGCGCCGCCCGAGGATGAAACGGCTCCCCACCAGGAACTGTTAGCCGCAGGAATCCCGGTGCTGGAAGGGCTGGACCTTACCGGAGTTCCAGACGGGAGATACCTATTGTCGGCATTTCCATTAAAAATGCGCGGCATGGAGGCTTCCCCATGCCGCGCAGTCTTGCTCTCGGAAAAGTAATGCTCAATAGTACCGCACTACAGCGACGACTTTTCCCAAAACCAGCACGTTTTGTGCGTAAATAGGTTCATAGGCAGGATTTTCCGGCTGTAAACGCACGCGATCTTTTTCCCGGTACAGTCGTTTTACCGTAGCTTCATCCTCAAGAAGAGCCACAACAATTTCACCGTCATCCGCAGTGGGTGTCCTTTCTGCAATGACATAATCCCCGTCCAGGATCCCTGCGTTAATCATACTCTCGCCTTGAACGTGCAGCGCAAATAAATCCCGTCCCCGCAGTTTTTCCGCAGGCATCGGAATATATCCTTCAATGTCCTCTACTGCCAAAATCGGCATACCAGCAGTCACGCGTCCCAAAATGGGAACCTGGCCTGCCTGTTCGCAGCCTTCGATATGGATCGCGCGGTTTAATCCCGCGTCACGGGTGATGTATCCGGCCTGCTCCAGCGCTTTCAGATGAAGGTGTACCGTAGAAGTGGAACGCAGCCCTGTTGCAGCGCAGATCTCCCGCACCGATGGCGGGATTCCCGTTTGAGCGCGTTCTTTCAGAAAGTCATAAATTTTCTGCTGGCTTTTTGTCAATTCTTTCATAGGGACCCCCCTTTTCGTCAGCGAATCTTTCTAGGATTAGGATACCATAAATCTCAGGAAATTTCAAACGTTTGTTTGGAATTTGTTGGATTCCCTCAAAAATTAAAAGAATATTCATAAGATATTAACAACTCCGCCCGCAAAACTGGGTATACTATAAGTGTATTCAGAAGATGGAGCCGCACCATCGATGGATACATGTTCTACCCTCCTCAATATACCCCTCAAGCTAAAGAAAAAAGGCTGGATCATTGATCCAGCCTTTTTTCTTTTTGTTTTACAGAAGTGGAGCATATTTCCGAAATATCCCGGCCATACTACATGCAGAGCCAAGCCATCAATTTTAGCGGAGGTGCTGCACAAGTATGAGCAGTTTACATTTTCAAGAACAGAATAAAAAGAAAAAGTCCGGAGCAAAAGGGTTTTATATCGCTTTGGGGGTATGTCTGATCGCCATAGGCATTGCATCCTGGACAACCTATGACAGTATTGTGAGCTTTATGGAACCAGAAGATGCATCCAACGAGTCGGAAACTGTTCCCGCACCGGTACAGAACACGGTGAGCGGGATCACGGTGGAGACTCCGGAAGAAAGCTCTGTCCCAACGGTAGAGATGGAAGAATCTTCTCAGCCAGAGCCGGAACCTTCCTCAGAACCTGAGCCGGAACCGGAAGAGCCTGCCGCCACACAGGAAACATCTGCGGTAGAGACGGCTGTGACACCGTTTGAAGAGGAAGAAGAACCGGTGTATCAGTATCCGGTAGGGGAAACCGTTACCAAAAATTTTAGCGGGAATGACCCTATTTATTCCGAGACGATGCAGGATTGGCGGGTACACCGTGGGGTAGACCTGGAAGCAAAAATCGGGGATGTTGTATGCGCAATCGAGGACGGTACAGTAAAAGAAAGCTATCAGGATACGTTACTGGGGAATACACTGGTTATTGAACATGACGGTGGCGTGACAGCATATTATTGTGGATTAGGGGACACATTATTGGTAAAAGAAGGGGACGAAGTCGTTGCCGGGCAAGATATTGGGTCCGTCAACACTGTCCCGGTGGAATGTGCGGAACGCAGCCATTTGCATCTGGAACTGGAAAAAGATGGCGTTGCGGTGGATCCGCTGTCGCTGCTGCAAGGAAAAGAGTAACCTGCCTCCGGTCATTTAGCTTAGAGGCGAGCGCCGCACGTACGTCTCAGACGGACGTGC
>CALWKP010000018.1 GCA_944381295.1 uncultured Clostridia bacterium
CAGGAAAAATTTTTACCCCAACCAAAATCCCGGGGAGTTCCCATATTCAGCACAGATCACCTGAAATCCGGAAAGGAGGACAAGCGCTTGACGGTTGTAGATATCAGAAACCTGGTTATGGATAGCAATGTGGAATTAATTGAAATAGGCGATGAAACGATCTATTATGCAGAAGAGAAAGTGGAAGAAGGGCATAACAGCCTGTTTATTCTGGCGTATGACCGGACGGCGCGGAGGGAGAGGATCGTAGCGAATTACATATTAAACGATCCATCATATCGCCAGCATTATTATGCGTTTGCACATGATATTATTTTGGTAATGGAAAATGGAGAAAGTTCCGCATGGATTTTGCGTCTGGATAAGGAGACCGGCCAAGAGAAAAATTTTGCTTTGATTCATTTTATTGGAGCGTTTTCGGGCTGTGTAGCGCTGGATGAGGAACATATCCTGTTTTATACGGAAGAAAATCGCGAGCATTCGAAGTTGTTTCGGGAATATCGAAAACTGACAGGCTTTCAAAAGCTGGCGTATTTATATGATATCGAGAGGGAAATTTATTATTATATGAAAGACCCCCGGGTATGTACCATAACGGAACAGGAGATCCTGCCGTTTGAGCTGAATGGGGATGCCCATCTGCTGATTTTGCAGCCATATGGGAGCGAGGAGGAAAAGGAACGCTGTTATCGGAATATCCGGTGGATGGGAGAAGGGATTTGTGACCGGGTGTGGATTTGTCCGCTGTTAGATTTTTTAGTTTCCGCAAAGGCATCGGAACCGGAGTTTCCCATGGAGATCGTATTCAGCGCGGGAACACAGGGGATGGTGCGTTATGCGGGGATGGATGAAGAAAATCTGTATTTCCGGGCAAAATATTTTCCGAATCAGGATGAAAGGATCTGCGCGGTAGAGAAGAGGACTGGCGCAAAATTTGTAGCAGGATGTTTTGAGAAAGAAGAAGAAAAGCAAGGCGCCCTGCATATTGACAAAACAGCAGGAAAGATTTATCGTGTGTGGGAAGAAGGAGACGTCCGGCGGGTGAAGGGGGTACTGAATTCCCAGATCGATTCCGGATACAGCGGGGAACTGGGAGAATTTGTTTCCTGCGTGGAAGACCGTTTCCTGATTGCGCAATATATTTTAAGTGACGAAAAGGATTCATTTGAATTCAATTCGATCTATGACAGCAAGACCGGCGAACAGAAAAGTTATGAATGCCGGTGCGCGGTAAAGCAGAGCACCGTAGTGCTGTACTGAACGCGGAGAGAAAAGGATGTGGAAAGCAATGGAAAAAATCAAAATTGGGATTCTGGGATATGGAAATATCGCCAGAGGGGTAGAATGTGCAATAGCACAGAACGAGGATATGGAACTTGCAGCGGTATTTACGCGGCGGGACCCGGAAACGGTAAAGGTTATGACGGCCGGAGTACCGGTCTGCCGATTGGAAGATGTCGGGCAGATGGAAGGAAAAATCGATGTCATGATCCTTTGCGGAGGTTCTGCGACAGACCTGCCGGAGATGGGCCCGAAATATGCGAAGATGTTCCATACGGTAGACAGTTTTGATACCCACGCAAAGATTCCGGAATACTTTGCGGCAGTAGACGCGGCGGCGAAGGAAAGCGGACATCTTTCGGTGATTTCAGTGGGATGGGATCCGGGACTGTTTTCTCTGAACCGGCTTTATGGAGAGGCATTCCTGCCAAAGGGGAGCCATTATACATTCTGGGGAAAAGGCGTGAGCCAGGGACATTCCGATGCGGTACGGCGGATCCCCGGGGTCAAGAACGCGATCCAGTATACGATCCCGGTGGAGAGCGCGATGGAAGCGGCCCGCAGCGGGGAACAGCCGGAGCTGACGACGCGGCAGAAGCATACAAGGGAATGCTTTGTCGTAGCGGAAGAAGGAGCGGACCTCGCAGAGATCGAACGCGCCATTAAGACAATGCCGAATTATTTCAGCGATTATGATACAACGGTGCATTTTATCAGTGAAGAAGAACTGCGCCGCGACCATTCCAAGATGCCGCATGGCGGATTTGTGATCCGGAGCGGCGAGACTGGGCAGGGGAACCGTCATGTGATCGAATACTCGCTGAAATTGGATTCCAACGCGGAATTTACCGCAAGCGTACTGGTCTGTTACGCGCGTGCGGCATATCGTCTGGCGAAAACCGGAGAAACCGGAGCGCGTACCGTATTTGATATCGCGCCGGGACTTTTGTCCGGAAAAAGCGCGGAAGAGCTGCGCGCACAGTTCCTGTGATGCAGAAAAGGGCAAAGCGGAATCAAAATTCGCAGATTCTGTGGGACGATAACGATGGATGGCAGGACGGTTTCCGGAAAGGCTGTCGGTTTGTACACTTTCCGGAAAGCAATCCCTGTAAAAAATGATGGATAAGAGAAAGGCCGGGGGCTCCGTTTTTGGGAGTACCCGGCCTTTCTGTATGGATGGAATACTCAGCCATAGGGTCAAGCTTCCATTTGTTTTCCAAGAAAAACAGATGCCGCCTGCGTCAATTTGATTTCTGTTTCAGTAGGCGGTTCTTCGGCGTCGCCAAGCAGCATGATGACTGCCCCGGTCACATCACTGGATGCGATAATCGGATAAGCGACAACTGCGGGACGGTTTACACCTTCCACGGGGCGCAGCTCCGGCTCGCCTTTGGCGGCAACATATTTCTGACGCCCTCTCATATATTCTTCGAGTGCAGGCGTGATACGCCGCTCCAGATATTCTTTGCGTGATACGCCGGCGGCCGCGACAATATGATCGCAGTCGCAGATCAGCACCGGAAGCCCGGCTGTACGGTAAAGTACGTCGGCATACTGCGATGCAAATCCAGATAATTCCCCAACAGGGGAATACTTCTTAAAAATGACCCCGCCGTCGGCATCCGTAAAGATTTCCAAGGGATCACCTTCACGGATGCGTAAGGTACGGCGGATTTCTTTTGGTATGACAACACGACCTAAGTCGTCAATTCTTCTGACTATTCCTGTGGCCTTCAATGAATTTCCCTCCTGCGGTTTGTTTTCATGGTTTAGTATCCGCAGGAACGAAATTCCTATGCGCGTTTTAAAAAAGATTTCCTCAGGATGTTTTTGGAAAATTTTTAAAGACGTCCTGTAAAATAATTGTGCGGGTAAGTTTTTTATCTCAACGGTTCCTTCCCGCAAAACTCTCGGTAGGCGTTGAACATGGCGATCAAATGCTCCACCGGAGTGCCTCCCACGACATTGTGGATGGTGTTGAACACATATCCGCCGCCCTGAGAGAGTACCGATAACCGATGCAGCACCTGTTGCCGGATTTCTTCCGGCGTCCCAAAAGGAAGCGTTGTCTGGGTATCGATTCCGCCGCCCCAGAACGTCAATTTGTTTCCATAGGTCGTTTTCAAATAATCCAAATCCATCCCTTTGGCCGAAAGCTGTACGGGGTTTAAAATGTCAACGCCCATTTCCACAAAATCGTCCAGGAAATTCACGATAGAACCGCACGAATGATAGAAGGTTTTCCATTCGGTATGGGAATGGACCCAGTCGTTGATTTTTTGATAGAACGGCTTGTAAAGTTCGCGGAAAACATCCCTGCTGAAAAATTCCGCATTCTGCGTGCCGAAATCAGTGCCCGAAAGCCATACGATTTGGATCCGGTCCCCAACCGCCTGACGATAGATTTCCAAATTTTTCAGCACACATTCCGTTTGCATGGAGAAAACTTCTTTGATGTAGTCCGGATACAGCAAATGTGCCATCAGCCAGTCTTCCATCCGGCGGATGCCCTTGGGATGCTTCTCGTTCGGCCCGGGAATCCAGGCAGCGTCACCAAGCCCTGCGCCGCCAAGGTTGCCGATGATAGCATATTCCGTTTCTTCAAACAGCCGTTTGGATTCCTTTTCAAAATACAGCGCGTCATCTTCGCTTATTACGCTGAAGGAATCCCGAAAATCCTCTGCCGGGGCAAGCGAATCCTCGTCAAAACCGTCGGTACGGTCGATGTTGTCGAAAAAATATCCGTTTGGCGGCATGTGTCCTGACGGCGGTACAGACCGGTCGCCCTGCGGATAGATCAATGTCGTGCCGTCCTCCAGGATATCCAGTTCATTTTTTCCGGAAATCAGTGCCGGAGTGCCGTCGGGCATGGAGAATGGCTTCAGAGGACCATTGGGTACGCCGAACATATTGCTGCGGCCGTTGAGCCCGATGACGTCCACACCCAATAGCTCCATGAGATCCGGCTCCACTTTTCCCAATAACTGGAACATTTCTGAGATCTCAATGGGATGCTCGGGCAGATGCAGTGCCTTGCGGAGCTGGTAAAGTACGGAGGCACTGATGCCGGTCTGTCCGGTCGCGCCGAAATCCAACGGTACCCGGTCCGGTTCCTGATGATGGATGGCAGCGAAAACACGTTCTCTGGAATTCACAGCGTCACCTCCTTATTTGATCCGATGAATCATGGCGGCGATGGCATCGGTGTCAGATTCTGTCTCCGGAAAGGCAATATTGCTGAATAAATACCATTCTTCCTCATGTACAGCACATTCATTTTTGGCAATAGTTTGCAGCGGCGCAATGGATTCCAGTTCGACAAAATACTCGTCGGTATAGGTTTCAAAAGAAGACCCATAATCCGGATAGACTGCGTCTGGAATCAGTTCGTACAGCTTCACAAACAGATACTCTTCGTTATAATAGGCACCCCATCCTTCCGGATTGCGGTATCCAATTTTGAACCATTCCTTTTTCTGGGGGTCCTGTGTCAGATAAAAATATTTATCGCCAATCTTAAACCGCGGATCGTTTAATTTTGTCCACGGCCAGCAGCAGATCGCGTAGTTCGGCAGATAAAATGTGTCGTCCTGCGGGAACGGGAAAATTTCTTTTCCGTTCTCCTTCATGGCGGTCAGCGACCACGGTGCCAATTCAATCGGCCATTCTCCCAAGTTATAGATCTTATGCTTCAGCTTTACCCGCGGTTCCGATTCCACCAGGGTGATCTCCATTTTTTTCTGCACCTGGGTGCGCTGTTCCGGCTCGCTGACAAGCGTTGCAGTGTTCCCCTGCACGGTACAGTGGACAGGCTGGTTGTCCGGCTGATTGGGCCGGAATTTCACCTGGGGTCCGTGCCAAAGCCGGTGCCCGCCATAGGCCATCCACTCTTCCGAGCCGGTCAATCCCTGCTGTGCCGGATTTTGATAAAACAGGTTGGGACCGTCCACTGCGCCAAAGAAAATGACGCGCGGCCCTACGTCTAACGTGACGATCAAGCGTACTACATCATTCTGCATACAAAGGCAGTTTTTCCAACCGTTATATTCTGTCTGATAGATTTCTACCCGGCTCATAGATCTTCACCTTACCGTTCTACACCGTCAAAATTCTCGGAACGTTTGCTGTCGGCGTCCGCTTGCAGGATGCCGATCCATTCCAGCATCAGGCGCCGGATTTCCCCGCGATCGGGAGTTTCCTGTTTTTGCAGCAGGATAACTGTGGTGGTCGGCAGTTTGTTCAGCGGAACAAGGTTTCCACCGTCCAGCTGATTCGCCATTGCACTCAGGATCTCCAACCCTTTTGTGTAGTCCGCCTGAGTGTCGCTCAGCCACCGGTGACCCTCGGAAATATAAAAATCAGAATGTCCTTCGGTGTTGACATTATAATCCACGTCCCCGCCGTCGCGCCTGCGGTAAAATCCGAACAGCGCCGCCACGATGGCAGGGTCGCGGATGGTCCCGTCAGGATACACGATCCCGTGACGGTCATACCAGAAACATTTCCCGATCATCAGTTCCCAGACAATGTACCCGACCTTCTTTTTGACAGCGATCTCGATCGCGATATCATACGGGTTACACCTGGCAGTACAGCACATTTCCGAACAGAAAACAGGTTTGTTCCATTTTTCGGAAAAGTCCAGCGCTACGTTATACGCTCGTTCAATTTTCTCCGGCGTGGGGGAATAATCGTGGAACGACAGCACGTCGCAGCAATCGGCAAGCATGGACAGCTGGTCTACCAGCGCGACGCCCACAGTGACAGGCTTTTTGCTGTGTTCTTTGAAATACCCGCAGTAGTACCGCACAAAATCCAGGATTTCCTGTTCGCGCTGCCTGCGCACTTCGCCTTCCGCTTCCAGGATGTATTGGTTTTGCCACGGTTCGTTATGGATATCCCACAGCAGCAGACCGGGTTCTTCGTCGAGGGCCTCAATCAGCGCATTGCAGTAAACCTGCTGATGTTCCCGGTACTGGCTGCCCAGATACATCACGCCAGGATTCGGAATCCATTCGTTGGAATCAAAATCAATGACCGGTTCTTTTTCAGAAAAACAGGAATCCCACACGCAGGGCAGCGTGTAAATCCCCATGCTGTAAGCGGTGCGCACAAAATGTAACAGTCTGCCGATAAATTTTTCCGGGTTATCGAAATAGACCACATTTGCTAAAAATACCCTCGCGCAATTAAAGCCTAACCGTTTTGCGTAACCCAGTTCCCGCGTGACCAGAGCTTCGTCATAGTCCCTCCAGAATTCGATGTCGTTCCTCGCACTGCTCGGAACATAGTTAAATCCTTTCAGCCAAGAATAGTCCGTCATAAAAATGCTCCTTTTTCCTTTTTATTATTCTTTCACACTGCCTACGGTCAATCCGTTCATGAAATATTTCTGGAAGATCACGAACAGGATGATGATCGGCAGAAAAGACAGTACAGAAGAAGGGAAAATATAATTGTAGTTATTTCCGTAAGGCGTCAGCAAGCTCTTGATCCCGACGGGAAGTGTCGTCTTGTCGGAATCGGTGATGACGATCAGCGGCCAGACAAAATCATTCCAGCTGTTGAGTGCCAGCAAAATGATGATCGTGCCGAAAGCCGGAAGCATCAGAGGGAGCATCAGCCGGAAATACATCGAGTATTCGTTGCATCCGTCGATTCTGCCGGAATCCAAAAGCGCGGTGGGAAGGGCTCCGGAAGCGTACTGACGGAAAAAGAAAATGGCAAGCGGAGAGACGATGTTGGGGAGGATGACTCCAAGGTAACTGTTCATGAGGCCCAGTTTTGTAATGATGCCGTAAATTGGCAGGAGTAAAATCTGCATCGGAAGCATCATGACAATCAGGACGAGGATAAAAAGAAAATTTTTCCCTTTAAAATGGTACACCGCAAAGGCATACCCCACAATGGAGGAAATCAGTGTGGACACCACCACCTGGATTCCGGTGATGATGACGCTGCTCTGGAACCATCCCCAAAAGCGCATATCGGTGCCGTCGAACATCTGGCGGTAGTTGGAAAAATTGATTTCGCGCAGGACCAGTG
>CALWKP010000019.1 GCA_944381295.1 uncultured Clostridia bacterium
AATATATCAGGGAGCAGGAGAAGCAAGATCAAATTGAAGATAGTTTAAGCAAGAAAGAGTATGTAGACCCTTTCAAGGGTAGCAAATAATCATACCGCCAGAGGCTTGAACGAAGTGAAAGCCAGCGCCATTTAGGCGCTGGCTTTTGTCAAGGCCTTATAGGCCGCTCGTCATGCCACCCCTCTTAGGGGTGGTCATGACTTGCTCATAAAGCGGACCTCGACAGTCTTGTCAATGACGGCATCAGCCGTTCAGTTTATCGTTGACAGGATCGCCGAGGTCCTCTATTTTTTTGTCAGGGGGTTTGCCGATCCATCTGGTTCATGACCAGTCCGGTAATCAGCTTCGGATAAAAGTAGGTTGATTTCTGCGGCATTTTTTCACCCGCTGCTGCCACATCCCGAATTTCCGTTACCCTCGTGGGATTCAAAATAAAGGTACATTGACTTTCCCCGGACTGTACCGACGTCATTGCTTCCTCGAACGACCGGGTATAGGTCAGATTGATCTGACGTGCCATATTGTCTGCGTCAATCCCTAAAATTCGTTCCAATACCAGTGTGTGCAATACCGCTACATCCAGCCCGCGCGATGCTTCGCTTTTTTCCGGCAGGAATTCCGCCATGACGTTCGGATCCCGGAGAATCATCAATGTCCATTGGTTTCCGCCTGCATAGAATGCGAACGCCTTTTTTCCCTGGCGGTAGAGCGCATCCAGGTTTGGCTCGATTTCATCCAGGTTGTCCCGTACATAGCAGTCAAAATATTGCTTGCATCCCTCTATTACGGCGTTTGCGTCAAAACCCGTAAGTCCCCGCACCAGCCGATGTGTCGGGAATACCACCAGACCTTCATGCTGCATATCGACCAGCATCATCATGACATAATCGGGGTCGTCTCCAGGTACCGAATATCCCTGTTCCCGGCACCAGTTCCGGAAATTGATCGCCGTTTCATACCGGTGATGTCCGTCTGCAATGTAGAGTTTGCGTTCCGCAAAATCTTCACAGATTGCACGGATTGCCACCGGGTCATTCACTACCCATAACCGGTGGATAACTTCGCCATCATCCACCTCGATTCTCGGCTCGCCGGAAGAAAGTGCGTCAATCCGCGACAGCGTCCGGTGGTCTTCATCCATGTACAGCGAATAGATTTGGCTGAAATTGCAGAAAGTCGCTTTCATCAGATCAAACCGGTCCGCTTTCGCTTTACTCAGAGTTTCTTCATGCGGCAGGACGATCCCTTTTTCAAATTCTTCTACCTTCACCTGGCAGATGAATCCTTTCACCCGTTTTTTCTGTCCGTTTGCCGTGAATTCTTCCTCGTAAATATAAAGCGCCGGGTCAGTATCTTTCTTCAGAATACGATCTTCGGTCCATTCCCGCAGCGTTTCTCCTGCTACCGTATACGGGTCTTCTCCTTCTCTCGGGAGTTCCAGACGGATAATATTATGCGGGTTCCTTTGCAGGAACGCCTGCCGTTGCTGTTCGCTGATAATATCATACGGCGGGCACACGAGTTCTTCCGTTTTCCCCGCAGCCTGCGTAAACCTTAATCCCCGAAATGCACGGATCTCTGCCATAATCACACACTTCCTTTATCCAATCTTCATGATGTCCTGCTTACACGGACGCCGTCCGCCGCTTGCAGCCGCAAAATAACGTGTGCCCGCCTCTTTTCTCCAGAGGCGGGCACGTGGCCCTCTCAAGAGGGTCAGAATTCCAGTTTTTTCGCAATATATGCCGGAAGTTCGTCAATCTTGACGCGTTCCTGCTGCATGGTATCGCGGTCACGTACCGTGACACAGCCATCCGTTTCGCTGTCAAAATCGTAGGTCAGGCAGAACGGCGTACCAATTTCATCCTGACGGCGGTATCTCTTACCGATGGAGCCGGCATCGTCGTATTCCACCATAAAATGTTTTGCCAGCTGTGTGTAAACTTCCAACGCTTTTTCATTCAGCTTCTTCGACAACGGAAGAATTGCCGCCTTGTACGGTGCCAGTGCAGGATGCAGATGCATCACAACACGGGTATCGTTTTCCCCGACAACTTCTTCGTCATACGCATCGCACAGGAACGCCAGCGCTACGCGGTCTGCACCAAGCGACGGTTCTACAACATACGGTACATATTTCCGGTTTTCTTCCTGGTCGAAATAGTCCAGAGCCTTGCCGGAATGTTCCTGGTGCTGTGTCAGGTCATAGTCTGTCCGGTCTGCAATGCCCCAAAGCTCGCCCCATCCGAACGGGAACAGGAACTCGATGTCCGTTGTCGCCTTGGAATAGAACGAAAGCTCTTCCTTTTCATGGTCGCGCAGGCGCAGGTTTTCTTCCTTCATGCCAAGGCTCAGCAGCCATTGTTTACAGAAGTTTTTCCAGAACTCAAACCATTCAAGGTCTGTTCCCGGCTTGCAGAAGAATTCCAGTTCCATCTGCTCAAATTCGCGTGTGCGGAACGTAAAGTTACCCGGAGTGATCTCATTGCGGAAGGATTTCCCGATCTGTGCCACACCAAATGGCAGCTTTTTGCGGGTAGTCCTCTGGATGTTGCTGAAGTTGACAAAAATCCCCTGTGCTGTTTCCGGCCGCAGATAGATTTCATTTTTCGCGTCCTCGGTAACGCCCTGGAACGTCTTGAACATCAGGTTGAATTTCCGGATATCGGTGAAATTCTTCGACCCGCATTCCGGACAGGCGATCTCATGTTCGCGGATATAGTCGCTCATCTGTTCAAAGGTCATCCCGTTTGCGTCGCCGCCGGCATCCTCGATCAGCTTATCGGCGCGGTGACGGGTATGGCAATCGCGGCAATCCATCAGCGGGTCCGAGAAGCCGCCGACATGTCCGGATGCTACCCATACCTGCGGGTTCATGAGAATGGCGGAATCCAGGCCCACATTGTACGGGGATTCCTGGACAAATTTTTTATGCCAGGCACGTTTGACGTTGTTTTTAAACTCGACGCCTAACGGTCCGTAATCCCATGTATTGGAAAGTCCGCCATAGATCTCGGAGCCGGAATACACAAATCCGCGGCCCTTGCACAAGGCGACAATTTTTTCCATGGTTTTTTCACTGTTTGGTATCATGACAGTACCTCCATTTGGATAAATGATAGGGAATGCAAAAAAGGTCCCGGAAAAAGGTTATCGGGGCTTCCGAAAAATCCAGAGTTTGCTCAGGATATAATTAAGAATCACAACGACGACGTTCATGGCAAATTTTGCGATCCAAGAATTCACCAGAAGGACATCAGCGAGGAACCACATCCCTGCGGAATCGACGCCCAGGGACACAATACGGGCGGCAAAAAAGGAAAGCGATTCCCTGAGCAGGACAGATGCCCCGGAACCTTTGCTGCGAAAAACAAACACCTTATTGGTTACAAAAGCGAACGCAACCGAAAGTACCCATGCGATGGAGTTCGCGACGAGCAAGTCCCAGTGAAGGAAATCATGCAGCAGGCCGAACGCCAAAATATTGATAGCTGTGGTGAGTACCCCAAACACCAGGTAAGAAATAGTTTCGCGGTTGACGGCTTTTGAAAGGAGGGTTTTGATTGCGTGCATGATGAGATACCTCCAATTTCATACCATTATAGTGTAGCATTAACGCGGGATTAGTTCAAGGAAAAAAAGAAAGATTCTGCAAAAAGTCCCCGGTATTTCAGGACTTTTTCTGAAACTCTGGGGGCGCAGACTATCGCCAAGTGGTTTCTTTCGGGAATTTGCCGGAAAAGGTAGCAGAGCCCGGCAGGATTGTCAACGATAAAATGAACGGCTTCGCCGTCGTTGACAATCCTGCCGGGCCCTGCTGAATA
>CALWKP010000020.1 GCA_944381295.1 uncultured Clostridia bacterium
ATATTTCATGAAACTAATAATCAACGTATTCGTCATAATCTGTCCGAAAACCGGAGTGGAAAAAATCATTTCAAAATATTTGGTACCAACCCATTCCCATGATCCAATCGACCGAAAAGAAAAAAAGGCCAGTCTCATATTGAAAATCGGCCACACCCGGAAAATAATAAAATAGAGAATCGTTGGTGCAAGCATGAAATAGAGCACCTTGTCCGCTTTTAAGCGTTTCCAGGTTCGCTTCCATTTCGGTGAAGCAGATGGCTTCCTTATCGCAGAATCCGTAGACTTCATTTAGGTTCCTCCCTGCAAAACGATAAATTGTAACCGGTTACGTTATCTAATTTTTATTATAAATGCTTCACATCTGGAATTTAACCGCAAATTTATAAAAAAATAGAAGCAATTCTATATGCATATTGCACATAGAATTGCTTCTATTTTTTTTGTTTTTATACCTTTCACTTTTCAATTCGAAATCGGTTTCTTGCGCGTAGTATTACGCAAAATTAGAGTAGGTTGGACGCTGATGTGCCGAATTTCTCCAGCCGTCCCCTCAATAATGGAAAGCAACATTCTTGTCGCCTCCCTTGCCATATCATAATGCGGTTTTCTTACTGTACTTAATTGAGGCTCAAAAATTTCAGAAAGTTCAATCCCATCAAAGCCAATGACTTCTATTTCATCTGGTACCTTTTTCCCCGCTGCATGCAAAGCCTTGACTACTCCTATTCCAATCAAATCGCTTCCTGCAAAAACAGCATCAAATTTCACCCCAAAACGGATCAGTTCTTCCAATTTTGTTTGGCCAAACTCTATCGTGAAATCGCCAAAATGGACTAAACTCTCATCCAATTCTATCCCGGCCTGCATCAAAGCCTGGCGATAACCTTCATATCTCTGAATAGCGCCTGAAACTCCTGCATTTCCATCCAAATAAACAATCCTGCGATTTCCTGATGACAAAAGATGTTTCATTGCCATCTCTGCACCTTTTGTATTATCACCAGTTATGCTCCCGTCGCTTAAATGGATATCAAATGTTCGACCAATAAAGACGATTGGGACGTTATATTTTCGATATTGCGCCAAAAAATTTTCGTTGGATACCCCTGAACACAAAATTACCCCATCAACACGCAAATCCACCATCGATAAGAGATGGTTCTTTTCCTTTTTTGGGTCGGAATCCGAGTTACTTAAGCATAAGGAATATCCATTTTCATCCAAATAATCGCTCACGCCCCGGATCAGGCTGGGATAAAACAGGTTAGATACATCCGGAATAATCAACCCAATCATATGAGAACAGGATGTTGCCACGCTGCGAGCCAGAGAGCTTGGCCGATAATTCAACTCCTTCATTGTTTTTTGAATCCGACGTTTTGTTTCTTCTCCAACCCCACAGCTTTTATTATTAATCACGCGGGAAACGGTTGCCTTGGATACGTTACAAATCTCTGCAATATCAGAAATTGTATACTTTTTTCCCACAAATGCCCCCTCCTTCTCACCAGTAAAATTTCTCTCCGCAAAACAAAAGTTACTCTTCATTTTCTCAAAAATGATTTTTATCAAAAATATTTCTACTATACCGGTTTTGTTAAGAAGTATTATACACTACATAAACCGTTTACTCAACCTGTTTTTTTCTTTTAAATTTTTAAAATCTAAAAATTTAAATAATATTTCTAAATTTTATTTTATATTATTATATATTTTAACCATTGTTTTCTTAAAATACAGCGCGATATAATGGGTATAGTAAACCGGTTACTCTTTTGTAAGGAGACCTACTCTATGAAGAATGTAAAGGAACTTAAAATTTTAGCTCCCTGCGGTATTTTGGGATACGGCTATCCAAAAGAGTCTTTTCTTAACGGTATGGCTGCTCATCCTGATGCAATCGTTGTGGATGCTGGAAGTACCGATGCCGGACCGCATAAGCTTGGTGCAGGAGTGGCAATCGTCAGCCGACTTGCTTGTAAAAAAGACCTGGAGCTTATGATTGTGGAGGGTGCCCATGCAGGTATCCCCGTCACCATTGGTTCTGCCGGAGGTTCAGGCGGACGTGTCCATGTCGAATGGACCTGGTCCATCATCCAGGAAATTCTGCGGGAACATCAACTTACCCATCTAAAAATTGCCGTCATCTGGGCCGATATTCCAAAAGCTACAGTTTCAGAACGCATCAATCAAGGACGAGTTCAACCGCTTGGAATGAGTGTTAAAGAACTTACTCCGGAGCGCCTACAGGAAACCACTTCTATTGTCGCCCAAATGGGACATGAACCTGTTGTAAAAGCCTTAGAGTCAGGTGCTCAGTTGATTCTCTGTGGACGGGCTTATGATCCGGCTCCTTTTGCTGCAGTTGCACAGTTTTATGGATTTCCTCTTGCGTTGGGATATCATGCGGGAAAAATTTTAGAATGCGCCGCCCTTTGCGCGGAACCGGGAACAACCAAAGATTGTATGTTGGGTACGATTCGTCAGGATAGCTTTACTATTTCCCCATTATCTCCTTCCCGACGCTGTACTCCTCTTTCTGTTGCCGCACATACTTTTTATGAAAAAGATCACCCCTATCTGCTTCACGGGCCGGGATATATCCTAAATTTGGAACATTGCTCTTTTACGCAGGATTGCGATGGCCGCAGCGTTACTGTGACAGGAAGTGAATTAATCCCTACTCCTGTTTATTCGATCAAGCTGGAGGGCGCACGCAGGGCCGCTTATCGAACTTTTGTCATCGCCGGCGTACGCGACCCGTTGATGATCTCTCAAATCCAGGAGGTAGAATGTCTTGCAGAACAGCAAGTACGCTCTTATTATTCTGATATTCCATCTGGAGATTATCAGATCCACTTCCTCAACTATGGGATTGATGCTGTGATGGGAGATTTCGAACCTTGCAACGATCTTCCTCACGAAGTCGGCGTTGT